>NZ_AYTW01000037.1 GCF_002752635.1 Mesotoga sp. Brook.08.105.5.1 | reverse complement strand
GCTCATGAGGGTAGAAAAGAAGCTGCGCGCCTATTTGGAGGTATTGCTTTGAAGAACTCGATGCAGCTGAAAGCGATCATTAAGAACGTGGCAAAAAGCAAGAATATATCTGCTCAAATTGTCCTTCAGAACTATATGCTGGAGCGTTTGCTGGAAAGAATTTCATCATCACGCTACCAATCGAACTTCATCTTGAAAGGAGGATTTCTTATCGCATCAATAGTAGGCCTTGATACAAGGGCGACCATGGATATGGACGGGACCATTAAAGGACTAAAGGTGAATGCTGAAAGTATATCAAACATGCTGAACGATGTCTGTGGGACAGAAATGTGAATAATGAAGTCCCTATTTATAGAAAGGCCTTACTTAGTCTGGTTTGGTTGAAGATTCAGGAATTCATGCGGAAGTTGATATAATTACTTTGCTTAGACTAAGCACCCCAGGAAGAAGGGAGGGTTATTCGTGAGAGTCGTTCTTGAGAATATCGGGCCGATAAAAAAAGCAGACATTTCGGCCGGTGATCTGACCGTTCTCGTCGGGCCACAAGCAACGGGTAAAAGCATCTTTCTTCAGTTGTTCAAGTTCTGCGTTGATCACGCCGACATAGTAAAGGAATTGAAGAAGTTTGGCTTTGATTGGAAGAATAAGCTCGAAAGTTTCTTGCAGGCCTATTTTGGCGAAGGAATGCAGGCGATATGGAATTCACAGAGCCGCATTGAACTTAACGGAAGAAAGTTTCAGATCGAAACTCACGTGAAGAGATCAGGTGGAGAAGACAGTGAGGCCAAAGTATTCTATATACCCGCTCAACGAGTCCTTATTATCTCCGCTGGGTGGCCCCTTCCTTTCACCTCTTTCGATCCTACGTATCCTTTCGTTGTTAAGGACTTCAGCGAGAAGATCAGGCGCATAATGGATTCCGGCCTTGGGAGCGGCGATACCCCGATTTTTCCGAGAGACGGATACTTCAAGAAAGAGATAAGGGACGCGCTGCAGAAATCCATAATGAGAGAAGGCAAATTGAAACTAGATATAGGCCTCAGGAAAAGAATCATGCTGGAGGTTGCAGGAGTATCAATGCCCATCATGACTTGGTCTGCGGGTCAAAGGGAATTTGCGCCCTTACTACTTGGGTTGTTCTGGCTGCTGCCTTCGGCAAAAGTCTCGAAAAAGCAAGGCGTGAAGTGGGTCATAGTTGAAGAGCCAGAAGCAGGCCTTCATCCGCTAGCAATTAGAGATGTCTTTCTTACTATAGTCGAACTGTTGAGCAGGAATTATAGAGTCCTGCTCTCAACCCATTCTTCGGGAATAATAGAACTCGTTTGGGCAATAAATGAGATTGTATCTCATCCTGAAGCAACTGCTGACAAAAAGAGGAAGCTTCTCCTCGACCTTTTCGAACTAAAAACAACGACAAATACGAACAAACTAATAAAGGATCTTGAGAACAAGAAGCTTGTTGTCAACTACTTCAAACCAACCGAGGCTGGCGTGGTGACTGAAGATATTTCTTCACTCGATCCCGGGAGCGATAAGAAGTCAGTGTCGGAATGGGGTGGCCTCGTAGAATTCACTTCCAAGACAAACGAAATCGTAGCAAAGCTCTGGAGGTAGAAAATGGATCAAATGCAGCCCATAATGAATTCATCTCTTGGCCCCTGTATAAAGAACGGACTTCAAGCAATTAAGAAACCTGACAAAGTCAGTCTTCAAGAAACGAGAACCAATGCAAAGAGCGTTGATATAGATAGCTGCCTTAAAGAGGATTATCCCAATGAGAATAGATGGGATTATGCTGTTTTTATCGAGATTGATGCTGTTCTGAAAACAGCATTCATAGAGATTCACCCAGCCAACGAATCTGAGGTCGGCGAGGTGATCAAAAAGGCGCAATGGATGAAGCAATGGATCATAGATAATCAGATAAGAGTCATCAGTGAGAACCGGAAGTTCTTCTGGGTTTCATCTGGCAAGGTAAAGGTCAGCAAGAACTCACAGAAAATACGTCTTCTCCACAAACAAGGAATCGAAGGCCCACAAGAACATTTGGTTGTTGACAAAGAAATGAGATTCTAATGCCCCATCCGATTATCCCGTGTCAGCCCGAAGTAATTCTATACGGGACACCATTCTTTAAGTAATGGATCTTGCTCCCGCTCTTATGGCCTCGATCCTAAACCAACCAAGAACTTGGACGTGAAGCGTCGGAACGAAGAACTGCTCTTCTCCCGCTCTTCCGAAGGGACGGGGTCACGCTCCTGGACGAAGGGCGAAGGACGGCTCTCTGCACGCTCTTATGAAGGAAGACCTGCTCTTGTTCCTAAAAATGGAGTCTGTCCCGTTTTTTCCTGTCCCGTTTTTTTTTGGATTCTGAAAAAATGGAGTCTGTCCCCTTTTTTCTTTCGATTCCTAACTTACTTGTCCAATTCCCCTGGGGGATGAATACGCTCTTCTCGTCGCGCCAGTTCCGCTCCGCGGCCTAAGAACCAAGAACCTGGACGCGAAGCGTCGGAACGAGGAACCGCTTTTGTTCCTAAAAATGGAGTCCCTATTATTTTCTCCTCTTCCCGCTCTTCCAAGGACGGGTCCACGCTCTTGGACGAAGGTCGAAGGACGGTTCTCTGCACGCTCTTATGAACGAAGAACTGCTCTTGTTCCTTAAAATGGAGTCTGTCCCCATTTTTAGAGTTTGATCCTCTATTTTTGATCCAAGAACGGGTCCACGCTCTTGGACAAAGGTCGAAGGACGGCTCTTGAAAAAATGGAGTCTGTCCCATTTTTCGGTACCTGTTTTCATGGTGGGAAGGAAGTAAGAGAGCCTGCCCTAGAAGTAACTCACTTTGTCATCCCGTGATGCTTTTGCACGGGATCTGGCCCTGAAGATCCGCTGAACGCTGTAAAACATGGTTCGCCGTTGACCGTTCAAGACCATTAACCCGTTCACCGCTAAGACCATTCGATCGAGAAAGAGCAATGTCGAGGCGTTCGCTGCGCTCACGAAAAGACGAGAAGCGAAAACAGGGACTGACAGGCTCTTGATGTCTGTCGCTTTTTCGCGTCCTCTCGGCCTCTCTTTCTCTCTCTCTTCCTCTCTCCTCTTCCCCGCTCTTCCAAGGACGGGTCCACGCTCCTGGACGAAGGTCGAAGGACGGCTCTTGAAAAAATGGAGTCTGTCCTATTTTTGATTTTTGTGAGGGTCATCCCGTGATGCACCTGCACGGGATCTCGCCCTGAAGAGCCGCTGCACACTTAAGAACGAGGACCCGCTGATCGCTGGTAAGAACCGATTCTGAAAAAATGGAGTCTGTCCCGTTTTTTCCCGCTAAATGGAGTCTGTCCCCTTTTTTCGCCCTCTGTCCTAAACCCAAGGCGCCATCTCTTGACCCTACCATTTTCCTGTAGAAAATGAGACCATATACAGCGTCACTTTTTTTCGGTCTACCCGTTGGTCTTCTTTTCAGTGAAACGCTTAAAACATTTTCGAATTCAACAACCTTTTCATCGCTGAAGAACGGCTTTCCATCTGAACAAAGCTTTTGTTCAATGGGTTAGAAACAAGTACAAGAAACGAAAAGGTCTTGTACGAGCGAGAAAATGGTTGAAGAGAATCGCTCAAAGACAGCCCAAGCTCTTAGTTCAATGGACTATGGAGATACGCTATGCGGCTGGATAATAGGAGCCGGATGAATCGAGAGGTTCATGTCCGGTTCTTCCAGCGTATAGCGGATCTTCAGGGGCCAGTCACCTTTGGTGGCCAGTTCCGCTTCGCGGGCAAAACAAAAACAATCGAGAAAGAGAGCATAGAGAGGTTCGCTACGCTCACGAGAGAAGAGAGAGAGGGAAGTCAGTCTGCTGACGTAGGCTTCTTCTAAGTCTTGCAACTTGGAACTGACAACTTGCAACTGATCTTTCAGCGTATAGCGGATCTTCAGGAGACAGTCACCTTTGGTGGCCAGTTCCGCTTCGCGGGCAAAACAAAAACAATCGAGAAAGAGAGCATAGAGAGGTTCGCTACGCTCACGAGAGAAGAGAGAGAGGGAAGTCAGTCTGCTGACGTAGGCTTCTTCTAAGTCTTACAACTTGGAACTGACAACTTGCAACTGATCTTTCAGCGTATAGCGGATCTTCAAAAGCCAGTCACTGCAAGCTGTGGCGAGAAAAACTACAAGAATGCCAAACCGATTTGGCAAAGCCAGTTCTACTTCGCGGGCAAAGGAGCCGTTGTGTTCACGTGAAGATCGGGATTCTGAGCAGGATCATCTCAGAATGACGGAATCCTAGACGAAGAACCAAGAACTTGGACGCGCAGCGTCGGAACGAAAAATTTGGGTGCAGCGCGTCGGAACGATGAACCGCCCTTCTGCTCTAGATCTTAAATCCCCGCTTGAGCGGGGTGGCGGCATGTTCCTGCCGACGGGGTGTGTGCACGTCCAGCAAAGGCAAGAATG
>NZ_AYTW01000036.1 GCF_002752635.1 Mesotoga sp. Brook.08.105.5.1 | reverse complement strand
CCAGAGTCTGAAGATTCAACCAAAGTCATAGGTATAATTTGTCCGGGAAATTAGGGTGGTCTCCGAATTAGTCATGAGAAGCATTCTAGAACAAGTATTGAAATTTATCGCATCGATAGAGCCGATTTCTCTGCTAATCTAGTACGTAATCCAAATCATAAATTTTATATAGCAAAACGTTACCGGCCAAGACGCCGTCAGTTTATGGGTTAGAGAAAAGTTCTCCTTTTGAAGCTCATTCCAGAATTGTTTATCGGTATTCTAAAGAAGAGATCATGAACACTCGGTGTCTTCGTCTCAAAAACCGATACAACCAGTTCACAAACAAATTATAATATAATAAAAGAATCATAAGAAAAACACCCGACATTCGGTGAGCGAACACCGAGACTATGTCTTCATCTTGACAGAATTCAGATCAGTGTGCCGCTCCTTCAGCAGAATATGTCACCTAACCAAACATGGTCTTGAGATCGTCACTGACAATTAGACTAGCTTCAGTCATCTCCAGAATCTCGTCTACACTTACTTCATTTGACTTCTCTCGCAGAAGAAGACCACGTCTTGTAGGCTGAATTACTGCTAGTTCTGTGACTACTAAATCGACTGGCCTGTTAGAAGTAACAGGAAGAGTGCACTCTTTGACAATCTTCGGCAGTCCCTTAGATGTATGTGTCATTGCAACTATAACTCGCTTAGCTCCGGTTACCAGATCCATTGCACCACCCATTCCGGGAACCATCTTCCCGGGAACCATCCAGTTGGCAAGAATTCCGCGTTCATCGACCTGCAGCCCTCCAAGTACCGTAATGTCAAGATGCCCTCCTCTAATAATCGAAAAAGACATCGCGCTGTCAAAGGTAGCTGAACCCGGTAAAGCCGTTATATACTGGCCTCCCGCATTTGTTAGATCTCTGTTCGCCATACCAGCTTCCGGAACGGGCCCCATTCCTATTATTCCGTTCTCTGACTGAAAATAGACTCTAATACCCTCCGGAATGAAGTTCGAAACTAGAGTTGGAATACCAATTCCTAGGTTTACTAGATCCCCATCACGCAGCTCCATTCCAATCCTTCTCGCGATTATCTCTCTTGCATCTATCATTGAGCTGCCCCCCCGACTACAATATAGTCAACCAGAACTCCCGGAATATGTATTTCATCAGGCGTTAGCGCACCAACAGGTACTATCTCTTCCACTTCTGCGATTACTGTGTCACACGCTAGAACAATTAGCGGGTTGAAGTTTCTTGCGGTTAAAGAAAAGACGAGATTGCCATAGTAATCGGCCTTCTTTGCCTTCACTAGTGCGTAATCAGCTCTAAGCGGCAACTCAAGAAGATACTCCCGTCCCTCTACAGCAACCACTCTCTTCCCTTCTTGAATGACAGTACCAACGCCTGTTGGAGTTAGAATTCCTCCAAGCCCTACTCCTCCTACTCTTATTCTCTCAGCCAGAGTCCCTTGAGGAATCAGTTCCACTTTAAGCTCACCCTCCATCATTTGACGTTGTGTTTCTGGATTAGTGCCGATATGAGATACAATCACTTTACATGCGCACTTGTTCACAATAAGCTTACCTATACCCTTATCGGGAAAAGCGGTGTCATTTGCAATCACCGTCAACCCTCTGATCTTCTTGGTAATGATCTCATTAATAAGATTGTCGGGGGACCCGCATCCCAAGAATCCTCCTACCATCACGGAAGAATCTTCACTAACAGTTGAAACTGCCTCACTGATATCCACAATCCTCAAGGGAACTCCTCCTTTAAAGCATAGTCTGGTCGGTAGCAAAAAGGACGCCAAGCATAAGACAATCTTACCAAAAGCGCCTCAAAAGAGCAAAGTGATTCTCTCGCTCCGGAAACTCCTGTGTGCTAGTAATCTTGATTGTTATTTGCACTGGCTGATTGTGATGCAAAGGAATACTAGCAATGAGCGTTAGCCGGACCTTGCCTGAATGGAATCTGCTTTCATCTCCCATTTTCCAGAATAGAATCTGACGAACTTAAGCGTAGTTCTTAGGACCATGTCTGCCATCATCCCTATCCAGGCTCCGAAGAGACCCATACCAAAGTACCTGACAAGCACATAACCAAGTGGAAGCCTGATTAACCACATTGCCACTAGCGACGATTTCATCGGGAACGAAGTGTCTCCCATACCTCTAAGCGCTCCGGTTACGGCATAATCAGTTCCCATTACAACCTGGAACAAACCGATGATTCTCACAGGAAGTCTTCCCTCTTCGATGAGCGATGTTTCATTCGTGAAGATTGATATGAAAAGATCAGGGAATAGAGTTATAGCTATTCCAATTATCGAGGAAATCGTGAGTGCAATGAACCAACCTTGCCTGACTACCCCTATTGACAGCCTTCGTTGCCTACTTCCGTTATAGATACCTACTAGTGCAGTTATCGCTACTCCCATCCCCCATGCCGGCATGAAAGAGAGAGACTCTACTTGAATTCCTATTCTGTGAGCTGCGTAGGCCTGTGGACCGGCTATGAAAAGAATGTTAGCGAAGACCAGAACCCCCAGCGAGAAACCGAAGTTCTCTATTGAAGCAGGGAGTCCTAGAACAAATACCTCCCTTAGCATCCACTTGGAAAGCCTCTGTGGTCTCTTGGTCATAGATATTCCCCGGTTTCTGAATAGAAGTACAATTATGATTACCGAACCTACAACCCTTGATAATACAGTCGCGAGTGCTGCTCCAAAAGCACCCATCTCAGGAAAACCGAACTTCCCGAAGATCATTGAGTAATCTAGAAAGACATTCAACCCATTTGCAATCGCAGCTGCTATCAAAGGAGACCTGGTATCACCTGCACCTCTTAGTGTAGCACCGAGAACAACCATTATGCTCATTGCCGGAAAACCGAGCATTATAGTTTGAAGATACTTTGCACCGTTCATCTGCATAAATGCGTCGCTTGAAGGGAACAGAAGCGAGAGCAGATTCCCGGAGAATAGAGAACCGACTGAGAGAATCAAACCGACAACTATGCTTAGATAAATAGCATGCCAGGCGATAAGATTCACTCTGTGCTGATTTCTGGCACCATAGCTGTTTGAGATTAGAACCATCGAACCAGTGGATATCGCGACCAATACTGCTTGAAAAATAAACACTACTTGGTTAGCTGTACCCACCGCAGTCATAACTCTCCAGTCGTAGTGACCGAGAAATGCTGTATCCGAAATTCCGAGCAGCATCTGAAGTACATTTTCGCCAATTGCGGGAAGAGCCATTACTAGAAGCGATCTTCTTATTTCTTTAGCTTCGCCGGCATCAAGATACGACTTAAGAAGACTATAAGCCATTTTCGCCTCCACAGTAAGGAATCCGTACTATGAAGTTTAGCACGTACCTCCTTGGTTTGGAAGTGCATTAAGGAATAGAATATCAAACACAATCTTATGAATCTAGCACAAAATAATTACTGGCATGAATCAATAATTGAGAATATAGTTGAATGTTTAGAGATGTGGATTAAAGTGGTACGTTGCATCCCTCTTTTTTCAGTTTATATCTTACTCGATGGCTCATGATAGAATAATGATCGAGGATATTCTTGTGGAGGACTTTTCTAAGCAAAGGAGTCAAACGTGAGACCATTAGAGCTTGAAGGCTTTCTGAATTCTGTTCTTGAACCGGAGAAGTTCGATGACTATTGCCACAATGGTATTCAAATCGAAGGAGATAGAGATATAAAGAAACTCGTTACAGGGGTCTCCTTCAGCAACGCCTTCGTAGAAAAGGCCCTAAACTCAAGTGCTGATGCAATACTAGTACACCATGGAATCTTCGGAAAGACCTTCTTCAGACTCACAGGCCACCTGAAAAGAAGAGTCGAAAGCGTATTGTTAAATGGTGTCACGCTTCTTGGTTACCACCTGCCATTGGACGCAAATATACCATATGGAAACAACTACGCGATTGCTCAGAAGCTAGGTCTTGAGAGCCTCGAGAAATTTGACGTAGGCTTAATAGGCAGAACTCCTATAGAAACTACTGTGTCCGAGTTCACATTCTCTCTTTCTCAGCTTTTTCCTAATCAGAAGATATTCCTTCACAAGAACTCTGAAATCGTTCAGAAAGTATGTGTAATATCTGGTGGCTCCTCGTCAATGCTGGACAAACTTGAGGGCATCGCTGACACGTTTATATCAGGCGAAGTACGAGAACCTACCAGGGAACTCTCTAGAGAGATGGGTATCAATTACTTCTGCGTGGGCCATTATGCCAGCGAGCGGTTTGGTGTAATGAACCTCGGGCAACTAATAAAAGAAAGATTCTCGCTTGATGTAGAATTCATCGAGTACTATAACGAGGTCTAGTATTCCCTAATAAGCTCCGACCTAAGAATCCCCATGACGATTTCATCGTGGAATGCTCCGTCTCTGAAAATCTCCTGCCTCAACGTTCCCTCTATCTGAAAGCCGCACTTCGTATATGACTTGATTGCACGTTTGTTGAACGAATATACGTTGAGTTTCGCCTTGTTTATATTCATTTGGTCAAACACAAATGCCAGAAGCACTCTCATTGCATCGGTTCCATAACCTGCATTCCAGAACTGCTTCCCCAAAAAGATACCGACGGCTGCCACGCTGTTCTTCCAGTCGACCTCGTTTATTCCGCAGCCTCCTAAGTACTCATCGTCCTCAATCCTTGCAATGGCGAAGTTGTAGATATCCTTGAATGCGCTCTGAGAATCGTACCACTTCTCTTCCTCCTCAAGTCTTAGCGGAAACGGAATCCCCGGCACGAGCATCCTTTTCACTTCGTAGTCATTGATATACTTGTGAGCAGTCTCAACATCAGATTTTCTATACTCTCTAAGATACACCAAACGACCCATTAACACAGATACCACCCCCGTTAAAATAGTATACCAAAAGAGGTGCCACCCAGGGCACCTCTTGTTCTATGAAAGTTCTGAAATCTATTCTTCGGGAGCTTTAGTTGCCACGAATATCCCGTTCAGGATAAGGCCGACAAGCGCGGCCAGACCTATCCCCTCGAACCTGACAGGCCCAATTCCTATGGCAGCACCACCGATACCCACCACAAGCATTACTGAGATGATAATCAGGTTCTTGCCGTCTACCTTCACTCGGTTCTCTATCAGTGTCTTCATCCCTACAGCAGCAATCATTCCAAAGAGCAAGATCTCAATGCCACCCATCACGGCTGTAGGAATCGACTGAATGACCGCTCCCACTTTTGGTACAAACGAAAGTATAATCGCAAATACAGCGGCGATCCTCATTACCGTGGGGTTAAAGACCTTTGTGATCGCCAAAACGCCTGTGTTTTCACTGTAAGTTGTGTTTGCTGGGCCTCCAAAAAACCCAGCTACAGCTGTCGCGATTCCGTCTCCGGCCAGAGTTCTGTGTATACCGGGGTCATCATAGAATTTCTTTCCAACTATTGAAGACACTGCAAATATATCCCCGAAGTGCTCGATCGTTGGGGCAAGGGCCACAGGGACGAGAACGGTCAAAGAGTATACCGAAAACTTAGGAAGTACAAAGGAAGGTATTCCTATCCAGCTAGCCTGGTTAACCGCATCGAAAGAGACGTTGCCGGTAATTGCAGCAACGATATAGCCTACGATTATACCGCACATAACTGGAATGAGTCTTGTAAAACCCTTAACATATAGTCTTACAATTACTGCCGTTCCCAAAGATACTATCGCTATCCACCAATTTGAACTTGCCATGCTTATTGCTGTGGGTGCTAGGTTCAAACCGATCACAGCGATTATTGTTCCGGCAACAGCTGGTGGGAAGATCTTCTCGAATTTGCTAATCCCGAGAACCTTAATCAGGATAGCAATTGCAACTTGAACAAACCCTGCGATCATGATTCCGCCCGTTGCGTAGGCTATCATGTCGGGTGTGATAGCGAACCCTGCGGAAATCGCCTCTGGTACAGATCCGAAAGCTTCAGGGGCGTTAGCATGATAGAGTATCACGGCATTGATTGGGGCAATGTAAGCGAAGCTCGATCCAAGGAAGACTGGCACTTTCCATTTTGTTAGTAGATGAAAAAGGAGTGTACCAATGCCTGCAGTAAACAACGCAACATTCACTGGAACGCCGGTCAGATATGGAACAAGTACCGTTGCCCCAAACATCGTGAATGCATGCTGCAGTCCCAGTACCAGAAGACCTCCTTTACCCAAATTCTTGCTCCTGTCTTCCTGTTCTTTTACCTCCTGGTAAGCCGACTTCTCATTGCTCACAAGATCCCTCCTCCGTTTTAAAGTAGTGTCGCAATCAAAGAAAAGACCTCACGAATTCGCGTGAGGTTTTTTTCTTTGATCTTATATCATCTGCAATCTTGATTATTACCATCTCGATTGCACAAAGCGCATAAGAGATAAACACCGTGATACATAAGCGGTGACAATGACTCTTGTATCGGCTAGTGAACAGAGCTTCTACTTGTTCAAACAATGCTTCCGACATAAAAGTCACTCTCCAAGAAAAATCTTCCAAGGGTTATTCTATCATATGGATGGCCGATATTGACCACGGCGATATGCATCACAAATAATCTACTTGAAAAGGGTAACGTTGCATCAAAAATGAAACTACTCGAAAGGTAAGGATGAAGGGGATAATCTTCGCGAATGCCAAGTTGAAAGAGGTAGGGGCGAAGATGAAGAGAATAGACATGACTGGATTGATTGAGAAATACTCAGAGAAGTACAGGAAGGCTGGAAAGAAGGAGAAGAGTAGAATCCTTGACGAATTTATTGAATTAACTGAGTACAACCGGAGCTATGCATCACTAAAACTTAGGAGAGGTTATTCTAAGAAGAACAAGAGAAGCAAATTCACAAGGAGTCGCGGAAGAAAGAAGAAATATGATTGACTACACAAAAAAAGATGAGCTTCGCAAGGTTCACGAAGCCCTAGATTTATATACTCAAGAATAATATAGCACATTCTCAGGAATTACTCGTTGATATACAGATAATGAAGTCTAAATCTAACTCAAAGGGAGGTGTTCTTAATCTCCTTCAATTCGATTTTGAATAGATTCTATTTTGATGCATTGCGACGGGTCAATCAAATACTTTCTCTTGATGTCCTTCACAAAGATACTTAACTGCGGAAACCACATTCAGTCACCCATTATAGAGACCACTCTTAGAGATCCTTGGCACTTTCGCCGTTTGGGAGCCCATTCCCTTAACAGTCTCTATAATGAACCGTAAAGCTTCACTAGATCATGGAGATGCCTTCGCTCTTCCTCAATTATCTCTTTGAGCTCCTTACTGTTGGGTATAAAGGAAGCGAGATCTGAATAGAATATAATGCTGTCCTTTTCCACTTCCATTGCACCACTGATAGCTTTGCTCATATTCTGAGGGACCTCTGACGATTCAATTCGAGGGAAAATGGATATCTCGGCGTAAGACTTCAAATAACCCACATTGTCGTCCCAATCCTGGGCTGTTGGTTCGTTTTCCACATTCTTCAGAATATCTCTGAATATTTCTGCATGCTCCCTTTCCTGCACCGAAAGTCTTGAGAAAAGATCTCTTACTTCCCCAGAAGTTCTCTCACTAAGCTTCTGATAGTATGAATAACCTGCACTTTCGATCTTGAGGGCTATACCCAACATATCACTTACTGTAAGCATCTAATACCTCCTCATTTAGCTAACCAGCAACTATCTCGTAGTCTTCCAACAAAAAAGGAAGAGATCAACGACCTCCCCCCGACTTATGAGATTACAGAACCCTCATTACTTTTCTTCGTCTTTCTCCGAAATAATCTTCATGGTGATCCCCGTGCGCATCTCTTCGCCAATCTGAATCTCCACAAATCCAGGGACCATGAACACCTTAGTGCCCTGTTCTCTGAGGAATCTAGAAGCGATGGCTACTGCCTTCACAGCTTGATTCACAGCACCAGCGCCAATGGCCTGAAGTTCTACTTGCTCGTTCTTTGAGATGACCCCGGCTATGGCACCTGCAACCTTGTTAGGATTAGATTTAGAACTGACCTTCAGGATTTCCATTGAGATTTCCTCCTTTTGCAGGTAATTTCGCTGTAATTCTACCACAGAGGCCGCTGAATTAGCAAAAGTTTTAACATACTGTTCGCAAAAAGAAGAAAGAATCGACAAAGACGTTCATTCTACAGATCCATTATTTCCGACTTAACCCTTGATATAGCATCAAGGACTTCTTGCGGAGTGATAAGCTCTCCATCAACTTTGCTTAAGTGCTCAATCTTTGCACCGCGCTTGTTCAATCTAGACACTTCATAAAGAATTTGTCCAAGGTTCATCTCTGCAACAATGACGGCACTTACTCTCTTTAGAAGCTGCCTCAGTCTTGTACTCGGGAATGGCCAAATAGTCACTGGTTTAAAGAGACCTACATTGATCTTATCCTCCCTAGCCATCTTAACAGCATTTATTGCACTTCTGGCAACTGAACCGTAAGCGAGTAGAAGTATCTCTGCATCCTCAGTCATGTATTCGTCGTACATAACTATCTCATCGCTATGCAATCTTATCTTATTGTCTAACCTCCTCAGGAGTCGGGAAGAATCGGATGGCGAACCTATAGGAAAACCAGACTCGTCGTGCACTAGACCGGAAACATGAAACCTTGACTTCCCCATCTTAACTAGTGGAGTTGCCATCATCTGGTCATCGCCTTCGAAGGGGTGGAATATATCATCGTCAGCCATTTCCATTTCACCGACCCTCTGTACTTCCATGATTTCAGAATCGTGTGGCAAATATACACTCTCACGCATATGACCTAGGATTTCGTCCATCAAGAAAATCACAGGTGTTCTGTATAACTCAGCATAGTTGAAAGCCGTAATTATATATTTGTATACTTCTTCAACATTTGAAGGATATATTGCGATGATCTGGTGGTCGCCGTGAGTGCCCCATCTCGCCTGCATTATATCTCCTTGTGCCGTCTTCGTCGGCATGCCGGTAGACGGGCCACCCCGCTGAACGTTGACTATGACTGTAGGTGTCTCAGTCATGGCTGCATACCCAATCGCTTCTTGCATTAGGGAGAAGCCCGGACCACTCGTTGCAGTCATTGATTTCTCGCCGGCAAGTGACGCCCCTATTATCGCAGCGGCGCTTGCTATCTCATCCTCCATCTGAATGAACGTTCCTCCAATCTTCGGAAGCTCCCTAGCCATAGTCTCCGCAATTTCGGTCGCGGGCGTAATAGGATAACCTGCAAAGAATTTGCACCCAGCTTTTATAGCCCCAAGCGCACATGCTTCATCTCCTTGAAGCAGAACGAACTCACGCATCCTCTTTCACCGCCTCCAATTCTTTAACATCAATCGCAAAATCCGGACAGGCGTTTTCGCACATTATACAACCAATGCAGGTTTTTTGGTCAATGATCTGCGGCCTGCCAAGCTCTCCCTTTGTGATTGTCTTGGTGGGACATATCCAATAACAAATCCCACATCGCTTGCACAGAGTATGATTGATATTCACCTGATATTGCTTCTTCACAGCCATGACATCCTCCCGCACCAAATCATATTATTGAAAGGAATACACCCGCAGCAACCGCCGATCCGATGACTCCTGCGATATTCGGACCCATAGCGTGCATCAGGACGAAGTTCGTCGGATCCTCCTCCGAAGCAACCTTCTGAGCTACTCTTGCAGCAGTTGGAACTGCCGAGACCCCGGCGGCACCGATTAAAGGATTTACCTTGCTCTTAGAGAACAGATTCATAAGCTTCGCGAAGAGAATCCCCGAAGCAGTTGCAACAACGAAGGCTGCACAGCCCAGCCCCAAAATCATTATACTATCCAGTGTTAGAAATATCTTGCCATCAGCCTTTGCTCCTACTGAAACACAAAGCAAAATGATCACAGTATCGGAGATATATTTGCCCGAAGCTTCAACCAGTCTCTTTGTTCTTCCGTTTTCCCTAAGAAGATTACCGAGCATCAACATTCCTACCAGAGGGAGCGCCTGAGGAACAATAAGAGAGATCCCAATAGTCGCGACTACCGGGAAGACAATTCTCTCTAGCTTCGAAACCTTTCTAAGCTCCTTTCCCATTGTTATTGCCCGTTCTTTACGAGTAGTAAATAGTCTCATTATCGGTGGCTGAAGAACTGGTATAAGAGCTATATAAGAGTAGGAAGCGATCGCGATTATTGGAAGAAACTGCGATTCCATAATGCTTGCAACATAGATTGAGGTTGGTCCGTCGGCACCACCAATTATCGCTATGGATGCCGCATCCGAAAGGGAAAAACCCAGAAAATTAGCTGCAAGAAAAGTTAGAAAAATCCCTATCTGTGCAGCAGCCCCCAAAAAGAGAGTCTTAGGGTTTGCCAGCACGAAAGAGAAATCGGTAACAGCGCCAATGCCAAGAAATATCAAAGGCGGATAGATCCCCAGCATCAATCCCTGCTGCAAAATCCACATGATCCCGGTACCGGGAGTGAAGACACCGGTTACTTCCGGAGGGATGTTTGCAATAACCATGCCAAAGGCAATTGGAACAAGAAGAAGTGGTTCGGCATCCTTTGCAACCGCCAGATAGATTAGAATTCCCGCAATTACAAACATAACCCAGTTTTCCCAGCTTACCGTAGCGAATCCTGTCTGTGATAGATATCCCGAGATTAACGCCGCCATGATAGGCAAACCTCCAAAATTGTAAAGGCCGTGCCCTCAGGCACGGCCTGAATAATCCCTAACGATTCTTTACTGCTGCCTGAGCTGCTGCAAGTCGAGCAACTGGAACTCTGTAAGGTGAACAGCTAACATAGTTAAGACCTACAATATGACAGAATTCAATAGATGAAGGCTCTCCACCGTGTTCACCGCATATTCCGACCTTCAAATCCGGCCTAACTGAGCGCCCTCTCTCCGTTCCCATCTTCACAAGCTGACCTACTCCAACTCTGTCGAGCTTCTGAAATGGATCGTTCTCCAGAATCCCCTTTTCCATGTAATGTCCAACGTATTTGCCGTAATCGTCTCTACTGAATCCGTATGTCATCTGAGTTAGATCATTGGTTCCGAAGCTAAAGAACTCTGCTTCCTTGGCAATTTCGTCTGCAGTCAATGCCGCTCTCGGAACCTCAATCATTGTACCCACTTTGTATTCAAGATTCAGCCCTGACTTGGAAATGATCTCATCAGCAGCATTCACAATGATCGAT
This sequence comes from Mesotoga sp. Brook.08.105.5.1, assembly GCF_002752635.1. Lineage (NCBI taxonomy): Bacteria > Thermotogati > Thermotogota > Thermotogae > Kosmotogales > Kosmotogaceae > Mesotoga > Mesotoga sp. Brook.08.105.5.1. Next base: position 84,236 of record NZ_AYTW01000036.1, on the reverse strand, counting down.
TTCACGTACTTAAGCTCTTCCAGCTCAACGATCAGAGGAATCATTATCTCGGGAATCACTGATTTTCCTTCTTCAACCAACCTCAATGCAGCTCCAATTATTGCTTTGGTCTGCATTTCAGCAATCTCGGGATAAACTACAGCCAACCTGCATCCCCTGAATCCCATCATCGGATTGAACTCATGAAGATCTTCGATTGTCTCCTTTAGTTCCTGATATGTCATACCCATCTCTTCGGCTAACTCTTTTATATCCTCTTCTTCTTTTGGAAGGAATTCGTGAAGTGGTGGATCAAGAAGTCTGATCGTAACGGGGAGTCCTTCCATGGCCATGAAAATACCGTAGAAATCATCTTCCTGCATAGGGAGAAGCTTTGCAAGGGACTTCTCTCTCTGCTCTTTGGTATTTGATGTAATCATCTGTCTCACAGCAAAAATCCTATCCTCCTGGAAGAACATGTGTTCCGTCCTTGTGAGTCCAATTCCTTCAGCTCCGAATTCCCTGGCTACCTGTGAATCCTTGGGAGTATCTGCATTAGTTCTAATTCCGAGCTTCCTGATCTCATCGGCCCATCCAAGAAGCTTTGCTAGCGGACCTTCCAAACCCTGAGGCTTAATTGAATCCAGCTTTCCCATGAAAACCTCTCCAGTGGTCCCATCAATGCTTATCCATTCGCCTTCTCTTATAGTCTTCCCGTTAACTTTCATTACTCTGGTTTTCTGATCTACTTCAACGGCTTCACAGCCCACAATGCAGGTCTTTCCCATTCCTCTGGCTACAACCGCAGCATGTGAAGTCTTTCCACCAGTCGAGGTGAGGATTCCTTGAGCAGCAGCCATTCCGGCTATGTCTTCCGGAGAAGTCTCTGGCCTCACAAGGATCACAGTCTTACCCTCTTCTCTCACAAGTCTTTCAGCAGTATCGGGATCGAATGCAACTATACCTGCTGCCGCTCCGGGCGATGCCGCGATACCTTTGGCTAGAACTTCTGCGCTCTCCATAGTCTCCTTCGTGAAATACGGGTGGAGGAGCGTCTCGATATGCTCAGGTGTAACTCTCATGATCGCTTCTTCCTTTGAAATCCTTTTCTCTTCAGCCAGATCAACTGCGATCTTCACGCTCGCATATGGTGTCCGTTTCCCATTTCTGGTCTGAAGCAGATAAAGAGTTCCGTGCTCAACGGTGAACTCGATATCTTGCATGTCTCTATAGTGGTTCTCCAGTTTAGTAAATATTTCCAGGAGCTGGTCATAAACTTCAGGATTAATTTCTTGAAGCTTTGTAAGCGAGAATGGAGTTCTTGTTCCTGCAACTACATCTTCTCCCTGTGCATTTGGAAGATACTCGCCATAGAACTGCTTCTCACCGGTATTTGGGTCCCTCGTAAATGCGACTCCGGTTCCACTGTCCTCTCCGGTGTTCCCGAAAACCATAGCAACGATGTTAACCGCAGTTCCAAGGAGTTCTCCCTCTTTCACGCCATTGAGGGCCCGGTACTTTATTGCTCTCTCGTTCATCCAACTTCCAAATACTGCATCAATCGCCATCCATAGCTGCTTCCATGGATCCTGAGGGAACTCTTTGCCGGCCCTCTTGTAGACCTCAAGATACCTCTCTACAACGTCTTTCATGTTTTCTGCATCCAAGTCTGTATCAAGCTTAACTCTCTTTTCCCTTTTCACAGAAGCCAGCGCATTTTCGAACTCGGAGTGCTCTATCTTCAGCACAACATCGCCAAACATCTGAAGGAATCTCCTGTAAGCGTCATAACAGAACCGGGGATTGCCGGATTCCTTGATCATGCCGTTAACCGTTTCGTCGTTAAGACCAAGATTGAGGATAGTATCCATCATGCCGGGCATTGAAATCGCTGCGCCAGACCTTACAGAGACAAGTAAAGGTCTCTCTGCAGATCCGAATCCTTTTCCTGTTTCCTCCTCCAGTAGCTTTACGGCTTCCTGGACATCCTTTTCCAAAGTAACCGGATATGTCTTCCCGTGATCGTAGTAATACTTGCATACCTCGGTAGAAATAGTGAAACCCGGGGGAACAGGTATCCCTATCTTAACCATCTCAGATAGATTGGCTCCTTTTCCGCCGAGAAGGTTTTTCATTTTCGCGTCGCCTTCGGCTTTCAACTTTCCAAAATAGTACACATACTTCTCTGACACTTTGTTTCCTCCCTTCCTGAAAGCATATTCGAATGATTATATCATAGCCAGTGAATCGGGGTGTTTAGCTACCTTTCTAATGTTGAAGGTCTCTTTCCACTGCGACTTATGTTCAGAAAAGTTGAGAATAATAGTGACTTCAATTCTGAGGATGTTGGAAAAACAGCAGAGCCGCCATGAGGCGGCCCCAAAACTTAACATTAGCTAACTTAATCTATTAAGCCTAATCCCTTTAGGAACCCTTCGGCAACCTCATCAGGCTCGTAACCTCCTGCATCCACCAGGTAATTCAGCCTGATCATTATCGGTTCTGTAAGATACACAGATATCGGCCTTAAGATCTCCTCAATCTCAGGATGGCTTTCAAGAACTTCCTTACGTACGGTTACGGCAAGATTATATGACGGGAAGAAATTCTTAGTGTCTTCAAGTACAAGCAAGTTGTACTTTTCCAACTTTCCGTCAGTAGAGAAGACCATGGCGATGTCGATCTGCTTTTTATCAAGTGCCTCATAAGTCAGCCCGATCTCCATTGTCTTAACCTGCCTCTTCTCGACAGAAAACTCGTAAGTCTCACTCATAGGCCAGAACCCATCATCTCTTTCAAGAAATTCGTACACGATTCCAAAGAGAAGATCAGGGTCATCGTGAGTTAGTTCAGCGAGATCTTCAAGAGTCTGCAGTCCATGCTCAGCAGCGAAATCTCTTCTCACAGCTAACGCATATGTATTATTGAAATCAGCCATGTCAAGCCATACGATTCCATTTTCGAGATCTTCCGCCTTCACGGCTTCGTACAGAGCCAAAGGATCTCTAATCATCTTTTCATGCCCTAGATATGTCGGCCAGGCTGTTCCAGTGTAGTCAGCATAAAGATCGATCTGCCCGGTTTCGAGTGCGCTTCTTGCAACGAACGAACTCATTCCAAAACTCTCAGTCACCCTGAACCCAGCATCTCTAAGAAGCTGTGATATCATGCTACTGACGATGTACTGTTCTGTGAAGTTCTTTGCTCCAACATTCAGTCTTGTCTGACCAAACGATAGAGTTGTCACGACAACAACCAATAGTGCTACTAGTAGTAGTCTTTTCAATTTAGACACCTCCGTGTTCATCATGTTCTGAGGCCTTTCGAAGTCAGTGCTTTTTCCGAAAAGCCAAGGATTATATCAACAGCCACAGCCAGTAAGGTTACTGGTATGGCTCCGGCAATTATCATTGGGCCTCTTGTCATGCGAAGTCCCGTGAAGATGATCTCCCCAAGGCCACCTGCGCCAATTGACGCGGCAATAGCAGCAGTACCGATATTTATCGTTGCAGAACTTCTAATCCCTGAGAGCATCGTTGGAACTGTCACCGGCATTTCCACCTTCCACAATATCTGCCTGTTAGTCATTCCCATTCCTTTAGCTGCCTCTTTCATCTTCATTGAGACATTCATTAGGCCAGATGCCGTATTGAAGACTACCGGCACCAGACTGTAAAGAAAAAGAGCAACCACAGCAGGTGCAGCTCCAATTCCCATAAAAAGGAAGACAAGAGCTATTACTGCTATACTGGGAACGGCCTGAGTTGCTCCAGTGATAGAAAGAACAATTCTCCCGATCCTTCTATTCCCTGGTCTGGTAACGAAAATCGCAATTGCGACACCAGCTACTACTGCCATACTCCAAGAAGTAAGGAAGATAAAAATATGTTCGATAAACCTGTCCATAATGTAATCAGAGTTCTCGACCATATATTCGAAGACTTCCATAGCCTCACTCCTCGTCAGATGATTCATAAGAGCCTACAAGGTTTACAAGATCCCTGAACCTTAGGATCCCAAGTAGTCTCTCTTTATCGTCTACGACCGGCAATGAGGAAAGCCCGGTATTCATGATCAATGACATTGCCTCCATTAAATTCGAAAGAGGTTGTATAGTCTCAATTGATCTTAAGTACTTCTTCAGCGGCTCTTGATCAGATGCCTTGTTTAGCTGCCGCAACATAACGTAGCCCTGGAGCCTCTTGTTTTTGTCTACAACATATGCGAATTTCTTTCCCTCATTGTTTAGAAAATCCTTTGCCTTTTTCACCTTGCTGTCACCTGCATCTTCGATCCACTTTCCACCGGGAACGTAAGTCTCCCTTACCCGTACAAGTTCAAGACCCTTCAGTGCTCTATCCGCTCCAAGAAGATCCTCAACAAACTCGTTAGCGGGTTCCTGAACCACCTTCATGGTATCGGCATACTGCACGAGTCTTCCATTATCCAGAATTGCAATCTTGTCTCCTAGTTTGATTGCCTCTCTGATGTCGTGAGTTACGAAGATAATTGTCTTCTCAATCTTCGATTGGATCTCGAGGAAACCATCCTGAAGCTTCTCTCTGTTGATTGGATCAATAGCACCAAAGGGCTCATCCATCAGAACAATCTTTGGATCCGATGCGAGACCTCTTGCTACTCCTACTCTCTGACGTTGCCCGCCTGAAAGCTGCGCCGGATATTTCTCTGCAAAATCTGAAGGCTCGAGATTAACTAGATCAAGTAATTCGTAGACGTGCTTCTTTGTCCTTGATTCATCCCACTTCATAAGCCTCGGAGCTACTGCAATATTATCGAATACGGTCATGTGAGGAAAGAGCCCAATCTCCTGAATCACATAGCCGATACTTCTTCTCAATCTAATGGGATCAATTTCGTCAAGAGAAGTTCCGTCGATAATAATATCTCCGCTAGTCTTCTCAATTAATCTGTTAATCATTTTGAGAGTTGTTGTCTTTCCGCAACCAGAAGGACCGATAAGTATCGTTAGTTTCTTGTCTTCAAATGAAATGTTCAGATTGTCCACGGCTCTGAACCCAACTTCATATTCTTTAACTACGTGCCTAAATTCTATCGACATCAGTCTCCTCCTCACTTGTCCCGTTCAATCTTCAGACCTTTAGGAGTAATGGCCTCTTCCAGGGCAAGTAGACCGTAGTTCATTCCTATTCCCAAGGCTGAAACAATTATCGCTCCAAGAAGAACCATGTTGAAATTCGATCTTCCAAGTCCGGAGAAGATAAAATATCCCAGACCTCTCGCTCCTACGAGATAGGCGATAGTCGCTACACTTACACCCATTACCGCAGCATTTCTCACGCCAGCCATGATGATCGGAATAGTAAGTGGAAGTCTTACTCTCAAAAGTATTTGGCTATTAGTCATCCCCATTCCTTTGGCCGCCTCTATCATTCGAGGATCAACTGAATTCACAGCTACTACTGTATTCCTTATAACAGGCAGGAAAGAATAGATCACAAGGGCAATAACCGCCGGTGTGACACCAATACCTGCTTTCAGCGGAGCAAGCAAAACGACCATATAGCCGAAGAGAGCTAGACTGGGAATCGTCATTAGGATACCCGCTCCATAGAGAGCTATCGACGAGACCTTCTTATTTCGTGAGACGATTATCCCAATGGGTACTCCAATTCCAATTGCAATAGGTACCGCTATCGCGATGATCTTTATGTGATTCAGCAGCTCTATCAAAACGAGGTCGTAGTTTCTTCCCAGATACTCAAAAAAACCCATATGCTTCTCCTTCCAGAAGTTCCGACAAAGAGCCGGAGAAAACTTTGTGGTCAAGACCTTCCCCCAAGAAACCGCTATTCACTTTCAGCATCAAGATTATCTTAATGATCCGAATAAAATGGATAATGCTAGTTTGGACAGGATCTTAACCAGAATAATTTAATCAATAGACTAGCATTGCATACCTACTATATCACATCTAGCGAGTGCATTTCAAAGAATATGGCATGAATAAATGAAGAGTAACTAAATTTGTGAGGTTTATTTTAAGAGAATTATGCGCTAGAAGTAACTGTTATCTAAGTTAATTATCGCTTAATACTGATTCTCTTTATAAAGGTCATTTGACTTACGATAATCACCGCCATAAGGACTGTGGCCATGATTCCCATACTCTTGAGACTCGTCCACACTTGAAGAAAATATCCCCCTAGAAGCGGACCAACACCAAAGATCACACCAACCATCGACTCGTGAAATCCTCCCTGCTTTCCTTGATCATCGTCCTGTGAATTGAGGCCATAGAAAATCGCAAACGTATAGGGAACAGCATATGTGGCACCAGAAAACAGAGTCGACAGAAAGAACGTGAGTGCCGTTTCGGGCATAAAAAAGGTTGTAATTGCTGCGACAAATACTGCCGTCATAATAAATAGAGATACTCGTGGACTACCAACCCAGAAGCGAAAGAAACTCATGAATATGAATGACAGAAAGACCCCAATGTTAGCACCTACAGTTAGGAAGCCAACACTCTCCAGCGGGATCCCCGTTGAAGATATTAGCTTGGGAAATAGAGCCATTCCACTTGTATAGATAACACCGGCAAGCAGAAAAGTGATCCTATAGACCCTTCTGTAGTCTCGTATATTGGGCAAGTCGATTTTACCAAAGGACTCTTTCAGTCTAGAATCATAAGGACCGGGAAGCAACTCACCGTACCTCTTCATATGGTATCTTATGTGAATAGCGCCGAATAGACTGAGAAGTATGCCGTAAGCGAAGACCGCTATTGGATATCTTTGAATAAGGAAAGGGCCGAGCGCCATTCCTAACATGTTTCCGGCACTCCAGGAAAGAACGAAACGAATAACGGTTGCAGCGGGATCGACTCCTTCTGCTCTTTCTGACTTTGAAAGCAATCCCTCAACTGATGGAAAGAAAAAGCCGAAGAATATGTTCATTCCTATCGCAGATACGACCAAATCAATCGGATGTGCCCAGAAGAACCCGAATACGAGTGAGATCGCCATAATAATCATTCCAGAAGAGAGATTCCTCTTGAAGCCAGTCTTGTCACCCATCCTTCCAAACACCAGAGCAGAGAAAACATAGAAGAAGCAGCCCAGGAAATTTATCAGACCTATCGCTAGGTACGACAAACCCCACTCTGCGGCCTTTGTATTTATCGATGAAGTAAGCAAGTAGAGTAGTATCGAAAAGGAGAATGCATAGAAGTTGAATGCGTGGAAAAAGCTCTTCATCACTTTACCGCCTCTCTTAAAGGTTTAATAAGGAAGATCTAACAGAGTATTGGACTGTAAGTATTCTACCCTATCAGATATCACGCGTCACGGTTGCGAAGTCAGCACTCTCTAGCATCTACGGAACTCTTGCCCTCTTTGAGCATCGAAACCATTTTTCTCCTTGTTTTCCTGGACATAATCCAATTGAAAAAGGAGGCCGAAGGCCTCCTTTTTCGATAGTGCATTTATCTACTGTTCAGCCACTTTTCGCAGGATTTCTTGTTCAGCCCACGCAAGACCTTCTTCGACAGTCCTCTTCTGGTTTATCACATCTCCTACCATAGTTCCAAGAACAGTCCTTACATCGTCCCACAGTGCAACATTAGGATCAACCGAGCCAAACGGGATCTGGCTGATTGGAACAAGTACAGTTGGGTTCTGTTCTTCATATGCCTTCCACTGGGGAGTTGTCAGAGCGATCTCCGTTACTGGCATGTATCCTGTTTTTACGGACCAATATGCCTGGATTTCCGGGCTAACGAGATACTTCATGAACTTCCAAGCAGCTGCTTTTTGCTCCGGTGTGATGCCGGTGAACATAACAACGTCCGTTCCAGCGAACGGTGGTGCCTGAACCTTCCACATAGGAACTGGAGCCCATGCCCAGCCATGCTTTCCTCTGGAACCGGAGTCAACATAAGAAGCGGATGCGATCGTCTCAACGAACATAGCTATTTGGCCATCTCCAAACGGGGCGTCCAGGTATCCGCCCTGAAAAAGCGCAACCTTGTAGGTGTGAGCCATATCGTACATTAATTGAAGCGCCTCTTTAGCTTCAGGCGAGTTAATTATGACATCAACCGAACCGTCTGGCTTAATTTCAATTGCTTCCCCGCCATTGGCCCTCAAGAAAATCATGAAGTGATCGATCGTCGTTCTGAACCCGAAGCCATATTGGTCAATCTGTCCGTCGTTGTTCTTGTCTTCAGTAAGCATCATCGCGGCAAAGAGAAGATCATCCATGGTCTTTGGTACTTCCAATCCGTATTCTTCAAAGAGATCTGTGTTATAGTACAGCACATATGTACTCTTGTTGAAGGGAAGCCCGTAGACAGTATCTCCCCATGTGACCATTCTCTTAAACGGGTCCCAGATTGCGGTCCATTCCTCATCGGTTAATCCAACTTCTGGATCGGAAATTAGCGAATTCAACTCCTGAACAGCACCTCGTGGTATTAACCTCGCGGTCCAATTACCGTATGCCTGTGAAAGAGCGGGGAGGGTTCTACTTTCTGCGCTTACTAGCAGCTTCTGCTGCAAAGCACTGTAATTTCCCACGTAGATCGCTTTCACCTCAATGTCGGGGTTGGCTTCGTTGAAAGAATCTACAATTTCGTTGACCGTCGTTCCCTGAGCACCACCCATCGCATGCCAAAACTCAATCTCAGTCGCAGCAAGGGCGAACACCGAAAAAGACGCAATTATCAGAGCTAGAATAAGTTTCTTGCGCATTTCCCTACCTCCTTATAAGAAATGTCTAAGTAAACCAATTATACCACTATGCCCCATTCAAAAAGAACCTCCATAGTTGTTCTGAAAGTCTCTTCAATGGAGCCAGACGTTGAAACAACAACATTTGCTAACTCTTTATTGCGATCGAGATATGATTGCGAAGAAAGTATTGATTTGGCTTGAGATTCACTTATTCCTCTATTCACAAGTCTTTTAACAGCTTCTTCATCTGCGCACTCAAACCAGATAATCTTGTCACAATAGCTAGATAGCCCGATTTCATGAATCAGCGCACCATCAATTAAAAGGAGATCGGAATCGCTTCTCTCAACAATTTCCAGTGCCTTCTTCTTAATAATCGGGTGTACTATCTGATTGAGTCTGTCCAGCAAGCTTCCATCTCGGAATACAATCCTAGAAAGCTTCTTTCTGTCTACTTCGTCACAGGTAAGAATCCTTTTTCCAAATGAGCAAACTATCTCTTGTTTCGCTTCGATCAAAGAACTGTGACCAATTTCGTCAAGGGAGATCCGTTCGATACCAAGTTTTTCAAGACGCTCAGCTATCGTGGATTTGCCACTTCCGGCTTTGCCAGCAAGCCCTATAACGGTCAAAGAAGCTTCTCTCCTGATTCGATAACACTCATCACCACTCTTGACATATCACTGTCTGCACTCTCGAGCTTCTTTCTCTCGTCGGGACTGATAACGATAATATCAGCCTCAATCTCTTCCATCTCTCCGATTTTCTGCAAGAGATTCTCAGGTTCCATTGAAACTATAACAAAAGTGGGTATTGCCTCTCCGGCAGCATAATACGCTTCCTCTACCGAAAAATCGTCGAGAACTTTCATAAGCTCTGATTTCATAACTCGAACCTCCAGGAGGTCTTCTCCTCATATCTATCCCTTACTTCTTCGTATCCCTTTCTTCCCATGAAAGCGTAAGTCAGTTTCTTCCCAAGCTCAACTCCCGGCTGATCATATGGATTCACTCTGAGAAGAAAACCCATAATTGCCGTCTGTATCTCATATGAGACGATAAATTCGCCAACATGTACCTCGTCAATCTGCGGGAATGTGACCGAGATATTTGGGACGCCGTTTGCCGCAAGAGCGATCGCCGTTCCCTTGAGTTCCGCATTAAGCAATTCTCCTACTTCTACTCCATTCAGATAGGACAAAGCCTCGATATCGGAATGAATGAATGGTATTGTAAGCTGATTACCGAAGTCCTCTACCTTGATTAGAGTAACTATCTTATCCCTTGGTCCTTCACTGTAAAGCTGTACTTGAGAATGTTGATCAATTGCCCCCAGAGACTTCACGGGAGTCTGCCCACAGTGGACAATCCTTCCTGAGACATCGAACTTCTTTCCTAGAGATTCGGCCCACAATTGTCTGTACCAATCAGCAAGTGTATAGAGCCTGTTTGAGTACGGCATCATCACCGATATATTGTGTCCCTTCTTCAGGTAGGCGTAGTGAATCAGCGCACTTACGGCAGCGGGATTCGATTTCACATCCTCTCTTAAATACCTCTCTTTTCCGAATCTAGCGCCCTCGTATAAGAGATCGATATCTATTCCTTCTGCAGCGGCCGAAAGCAAACCAACTGGAGTCAAAACACTGAAGCGACCTCCAACATCCTCTGGAATCGTCAAGGTTCTAATTCCCTCACTGTCGGCAATTTGTCTCAAGACTCCGTTTTCCTTGTCCGTCGTGAATATGAAGTGGTCTTTCACAGGAAGATCGAGCTTCTCAAGCAGGCCCCTGACGACCAGATAGTTTGCCATACTCTCCGCAGTTGTTCCAGACTTGGAGATAACATTGAAAACGGTTTTTCCTAAATCCAGTTCTCCGAGAATCGCCGTGATCATATCGGGATCTACATTATCAAGCAAGAATACCCTGGCCTTTCCAGCTCGCTTGTCTCTTTCATAGAGATTCCAGTTGATGGGTTTTAGTGCAAAATGCAAAGCCTGGTTTCCCAACGCAGAGCCTCCAATCCCTATGACAACGAAATTGTCGAACTTCTCAATCCATGATCTCAATGCCTTTACTTCATCAATGATCTCATCATCTTCAAGTATTCTGAGAAAACCAGGAAGGGGGCGGAAGATCTTCTCGAAATTCGCCGATAACGTCTTCCCAATCTCGGTCATCTCATCAAAGGCCAGGCCGCTTTCAAGTGTTTCCCTGAACGCAAACGAGAAGTCATATTTGAGCATTTCAAACCTCCGTCAATAAGTGATTATTGTCTCTACATCGTACCCAGACAGTTTCTTTCTGGGCTCCAGGAATCCTAACTCCGCAAGGCAAAGAATTCCGACGACTTCTCCTCCACTGTCTTCAATGATGCGGGCGATAGCTTCCATAGTCCCCCCCGTGGCAAGAATATCGTCGACGATTAGCACCTTATCTCCATCACTAATCGCATCCACATGCATCTGAAGGGTTTCTCTGCCGTACTCCAATTCGTACTCGATTTCCCTGGTTTTGTAAGGAAGCTTTCCGGGTTTCCTGACTGGAACCAGTGCCTTCGCCATTTCAAAAGCAAGAGGAGCGGCAAAAATAAAACCCCTTGCTTCGGGTGCAACCATTATATTGAAATCGAACTTTCTTGCTTTTTCTGACAACTGCAGAATGCACTCTCTAAAAGCAAGGGGATCCTTTAACAATGGAGTGACATCCTTGAAAACTACGCCTTCCTTTGGAAAGTCTGGAACGTCACGCACAAAGGCTTCTAGATCCATCTAATCTCCTCCTTATAGAGCTCCTTTGACATGGGTTATTTTAACACAGGAATCAGCCCATTTCTCTAGGTGCATGTTATAATGCATGTGTGAAATAAATAACATTCTTTCCTCAAAGGAGGTGCAAGATTTGTCTCTCGTAAATTGCCCGGATTGTCAGAAGCTCTACGATGAACTTGATGAGTATATTGCTTCAGTAAAAGGCAACACGGGCGTTCTCATCAATGTACTTCACAAGGCGCAGGAAGTCTTCGGTTATCTATCTGAAGAATTACAGCAACACGTATCCGAAAAGTTGGATATTCCGTTGAGTCAGGTATATGGAGTTGTAACTTTCTATAATTTCTTCAACATGAAGCCAAAAGGAAAGAACCAGATAAAGGTCTGTCTAGGAACTGCCTGCTATGTTAAGGGCGCAGATAAGATACTTGAGAGGCTCCACGATGAGCTGAAAGTCGAGATGAATGAACCGACCTCCGACGGACTCTTTTCAATTCATGCCGTAAGATGTCTCGGCGCCTGTAGCATGGCTCCGGTAGTTCTGGTCGGTGAAGACGACTATTATGGAAGAGTCACCCCTGATGAAGTATCAAAGATTCTAGACAAATATAGGAGGGCCGAGTGATGGCAAAGATTAAGAGCCTTGAAGAGCTCATGAAAATCAAAGAGAACGCGATGAAGGGTCTTAAGATGCGTGACTCAGGCAAGAGAGGCAAAGTGATAGTTGCTATGGGTACCTGTGGAATTGCAGCAGGCGCAAAGGATACACTTAGGGCCATCGTAGATTCACTCGATGAGAAGGGGGTCGACGATGTTTCTGTCGTGCAGTCCGGTTGCTTCGGCCTTTGCGATGTCGAACCGACTATTGAGGTTCACTTGGAAGGAGCTGAGCCGATAATCTACGGGCATGTTACCCCTGCTCAGGCAAAGAGAATCGTTGAGCAACACATTGTCGGTGGTAAAGTTGTCGGAGATCTCATAGTGAAAAGAGGAGAACTTTAACGAAGAGGTGATTAAGGGTGCCCGTTGTTGAAAACACGGTACTTATTTGTGCCGGAGGGGCTTGCATTTCTGCAGGCGAGAAGAGCGTTAAGAGTGTATTTGAAGAAACCCTGAAGAAGTATTCATTAGATGGTGTAGTTAGGGTTGTGGAGACTGGATGCATGGGTGCTTGTGACCTAGGGCCGATCCTCGTAATCTATCCTGAAGGGGTGTTTTATCAGAAGATTACGGCAGAGAGTGCAGCCCGAATAGTCGAAGAACATATTCTAAAGGGAAGAGTAGTCGAAGAGCTTTTATATAAAGGCGACTCTGGAGAAATGAAGGAAAAGCCTCAGGAAGAGCTTCCTTTCTTCACTGAACAGGTAAAGATCGCAACAAGAAATCTGGGTGTAATTGATCCTCTTTCAATAGATGAGTATATTGCAAGGGACGGTTACTTTGCACTACATAAAGTTCTTTTTGAGATAGGTCCCGATGATGTTGTTGAAATACTGAAGAAGAGTGAATTGAAGGGACGAGGAGGAGCAGGCTTCCCCACTTGGATGAAGTGGGACCTGACTAAGAAGGCAAAGGGAGAAACAAAATACATCATATGTAACGCAGATGAAGGCGATCCTGGTGCATTCATGGACAGAGCCGTTCTTGAAGGTGACCCCCATACAATTGTTGAAGCTATGACCATCGCTGCCAGGGTTGTTGGGGCCCAGAAGGGTTTTGTTTATGTTAGAGCCGAATATCCACTTGCAATTGAAAGGTTGACCCACGCCATGAAGACAGCAAGGGAATACGGATTCTTGGGCGAAAGCATCCTCGGAACTGACTTCTCATTCGATCTAGAAATCAGAATCGGTGCTGGTGCGTTCGTCTGTGGAGAAGAGACGGCTCTTATAAACTCAATAGAAGGCAGAAGAGGTATACCGAGAGTCAAGCCTCCCTTCCCTGCCAGCAAAGGATTGTGGGAAAAACCAACCCTTTTGAACAATGTCGAGACATATGCAAACATCCCCCCGATAATCATAAATGGCGGCGAATGGTTTAGCCAGTATGGTGTTGAGGGATCAAGAGGGACCAAAGTCTTCGCTCTGGCCGGAAATGTGAAGAACACAGGACTGGTGGAAGTACCGATGGGAATTACTTTAAGGAAATTGATCTATGAGATTGGCGGAGGTGTTCCCGGAGGAAAGAAGCTTAAGGCGATCCAGACAGGTGGTCCTAGTGGAGGATGCATTCCATTAGAATTGATAGATACGCCAATAACATATGACAATATGAAGAAACTCGGCACGATTATTGGATCGGGCGGGATGATAGTTATGGACGAGGACAGCTGCATGGTAGATGTTGCTAAGTACTTCCTCGAGTTCACCGTTGAGGAGTCTTGCGGTCAGTGCACACCTTGTCGGGACGGAACGAGAAGGATGCTTGAAATTCTCGAAAAGATAACAGAAGGAGAAGGATCCATGAACGATCTACAGCTGTTAAAAGATCTTGGCGAGAATATCATGGCGACTTCACTTTGTGGGCTTGGCCAAACCGCTCCACAACCTGTGATTTCAACGATGCGGTATTTCTGGGACGAATACGAGGCTCATGTCAATCAAGGAAAATGTCCTGCAAAGAAGTGCAAGACTTTGATGAGGGTTGTAATCGACAAAGAGAAATGTGTAGGTTGTACAGCCTGTGCGAGAGTCTGTCCGGTTGACGCAATAAGCGGTTCGGTACGGAAACCTCACGAAATAGATCCGGAAATCTGTACGCGATGCGGAAGTTGTCTCGCAGTTTGTAGATTCGGTGCAATTAGCAAGGTATCACCATAAAAGGTTTACAAGAACCCCCTTGAGCGGGGGTTCTTTTGCTACTTCGAAGAGGGTTGAAGGGAGGAACTTGTATGTCTGTTGAGAACGTTCATGAGATAGTATCGAGAATCTACGAAGACGTAAGCAGCCAGAGTCTTGAAAGAGGCGATGTGCTTATTAACACTCTTCATGCGATTCAGGATCACTACGGCAATTTTATACCAATAGAGGCAGCCGAAGCACTGAAAGAAGTGACAGGAACACCTCTTTCAAGGATTTATGAAGTACTGACTTTCTACACAATGTTTGCTACTCATAAGAGAGGGAAACATGTAATAAGAGTTTGCAAGAGCCTTCCATGCCATGTTACAGGCGGTCAGGCAGTGATTGACTCTTTAAAATATAGACTGGAAATAGATTTCGGCGAGACTACAGAAGACGGCCTTTTTACCCTTGAGGAAACGAGTTGCCTGGGACTATGCGGAGTCTCCCCTGTAATGATGATAAATGATGAAGCTTATGGCAATCTCACTCCTGAAAGAGTCTCGGAAATCATAGATGAAATAGTGTCAAGAGAAGGGAGCGAGTCATTGTGAACAAACCGATAACCGTCCTCGTATCGATTGATTCGAACAGTTTGCTACTAGGTGCAAGACACTTCAAGAACTACCTAAGCACCCTGACCGAGAACTACAATCTCACTTCTTTGGTAGAGGTGCTTGAAACAGGCTCTTTTGGAGATTATGGAAGAGGGGTTCTCTTCTTGATCCTGCCTGACAATGTTATGTACTCTATCAAGACTGAAGCTGACATAGAAAAGATGGTTACCGAGCACCTTCTGAAGGGTCGAAGAGTCAGAGAATTGATTGTTACAGACTTCGAAGGTAGCGGACATGTGCACGCTGGCAAGGCATCTGAAGAAGAACGTATTGTCCTCAGAAACGCAGGTTCGATCGATCCAAAGAATCTCGAAGAATATATTGCTCGTGATGGCTATCAAGGTCTTGCCAAAGCCCTACGAATGACTCCAGAAGCCGTTATTGAAGAACTAAAGAAGAGCAACCTAAGAGGAAGAGGTGGAGCCGGTTTTCCTACAGGACTTAAGTGGGAATTCACCCAGAAGGTTCATTCAGAGGAGAAATTCGTGATCTGCAATGCAGATGAAGGTGAGCCAGGAACGTTCAAAGACAGACTGATAATGGAAGGCGATCCACATTCCGTAATAGAGGGCATGACAATTGCAGGTTATGCAGTGGGCGCCAGCAAGGGTTACATATACATCAGAGGAGAATATTTCGAATCCGTTGCAAGCCTTAGAGATGCAATCAGTAAAGTCTATGAGTATGGCCTTCTCGGTCAATCAATACTCGGAACTGAATTCTCATTTGATCTATCTGTGAGACTGGGAGCAGGCGCCTATGTCTGTGGAGAAGAGACTGCTTTGATAGAGTCTATCGAAGGTAAATCCGGAAGGCCAAGACTTAAACCGCCTTATCCGCCGGTAAGCGGACTATATGATAAGCCGACAGTTGTTAATAATGTGGAGACATTTGCGTGTGTTCCTCCGATAGTCGACAAAGGAGCAAGCTGGTTCAAATCTATTGGGACCCAGTCATCACCTGGAACAAAGGTCTTCTCTCTGTGTGGTAATTTGGTGAAAAGAGGAATAGTTGAAGTCCCCATGGGCACTACTGTTCGAGATCTTGTTCACAAGTTCGGTGGAGGAATACCGAACGGAAGAGCTTTGAAAATGGTACAGACCGGCGGTGCTGCAGGCACTTTTATCAGATCCGAAGAGATGGATGCAGAACTTGATTTCGACTCGTTCAAAAAGTATGGTGCATCTCTAGGTTCGGGTGTTATTCTTGCAATTGATGAGACCCACTGTGCAGTAGATACAGCAAAGAATCTCATGGAGTTCTTCGCCCATGAATCTTGCGGAAAGTGCTCGCCATGCAGAGAAGGAACTCATGTAATTGTCCATATTCTGAATGAGTTCTCGAAAGGAAGAGGAACCACAGAGATGCTCAGTCAGCTATATGACATATCTGAAACTATGGAAGACTCTTCTTTCTGTGGTCTAGGACAATCGGTACCTGTACCCTTGAGATCTATCCTGGATAGATTCAAGGAGGAATTCCTTGCCCACGTAGATGCTCCGCAGTGTCCTGTTGGTGTCTGCAAGTTCGAAAAACCAAAGAAGAGGTAAATACGTTGAAATCTTTGGCCGGGGCGACCCGGCCTTTTCTCTGTTATAATTGCCGAGAGGTGGACTATGGACAAAGGTAAGAAGACTGATCTAATTGTGCTAATGATTCTGCTTGCCTCGATAATCACTATTGCACTAATACTCACTTCTCTAGGCGAAAAGAACAAGCTTGAGAAAGTTGCAGCTCTGTCTGTCCTCTACAATGCAGGCCTGGGCGCTGATTACAAGACTTTTCTCAATAGCCCCACCTACTTGTATGATGATCGAGTACTTGATGCCTACAGCTACTTCACCGACAAGAACCCTTCAAATGAACTAATGTTAAACAGTTCGATTAGAATGCATAATCTGCCTGAAGAGAGGATTTTCGAATATAACTCCGCCCTTACAAAGCTTACACAGGCCAGAACGAAAAAGGAGTATCCTGATCTAGAAAGAAAAGTTGCTTCGTTGATTGAATCCAGCAAATTGCTTTCCGATAGATCGGATCTCTTTAGAAGACGCCTTTCAGAGGAGATCTACGATTCGCTTGTCGAGTTCGGCGGTACGAAGGTAGAGATTATTATCGGTGGAAGAGTTCGTACTCTAGATCTCTCCAAGCTCGATCCGGCGGTGGTACTGTCTATTATGACAGTTGAGTCATCATTGAATCCATTTGCTTTGATGGAAGAGAGAAGCATCGACGAATCCTTTTCATCATACGTCTATTCGAGAGGACTCATGCAAATCTACGAGATGACTCTCTGGACTCTGAATTCATGGTTAAGGCAATCTCAAATAAACATCAAGCCTGAAGAACTCTGGTCTGTAAGAAACAATATCTTTCTTGGAATGGTATACCTCGCGTATGCCAATGAGCTGCTAGAGGAGAGAAGATGAGAGACTGGAAGAAGGATGCAATTGTATATCAGGTGCTCCCCGATAGATTCAATTTGGGCAATGGAAAGACTGTCTTTCAGAAGAAAGAGGAAGGGTACTATTCGCTCCCCAAACAAAAGGTCAAAAGTTGGGAAGAAAGACCTCTCGCTTCAATTGACGGAAGTCACCAGTATGATTTTTGGGGAGGAGACTTGATCGGCATAGTCGAAAAACTTGATTACATCAAGGAGCTTGGAGCAAACACCGTTTACTTGAATCCGGTATTCTGGGCTCACACAAATCATAAGTACGACACAATTGATTACTTCGCTATCGACCCCGATCTTGGCACTGAAGAAGACTTTGTTGCCCTAATTGAGAGTGCCCACGCAATGGGAATTAGAGTTGTACTTGACGGAGTGTTTAATCATGCTGGCATTGCTGGAAGGTGGTTCAATGGGCTGGAGATCTTCGATGAACCAGGGGCTTTTCAAGGCAACGAAAGACTGATGGAGTACTTCATAAGGGGAGAGAAGGGATTCAGGGGTTGGATGAATTCCGGTAATCTTGTCGAACTGAACCTGGAGAACCCCGATCTTGCGGAAATCATTTTCAAGGGAGAGGAATCAGTGTTGCGTCATTGGCTCAACATGGGAATCGATGGCTGGAGGCTAGACGTTGCATATGATCTGGGTCCTGAAATTCTGAAGGAAATAGTCGAAAGAACAAGATTTGCTAGACCTGATTCGTGCGTGATTGGTGAGATATGGAATTACCCAGGGAGCTGGCCGGAGCGATCGGGTCTTGATGGGCTTATGAACTACTACTTCAGGTTGATAATATGGGAAGCTTTGAACGGTTTTGTTTCAGGGAAAGATGCAGTTAACATTATTAATGATGCAGTTAGAGATGCAGGCCTGGAATTCCTGTCGAAGTCCTGGACTGTCCTTTCTTCACACGATGTACCGAGACTGAAGAACGAGCTTGGATCCATAGACAGAATCAAAGCAGCGTTGATTCTCCAGTATTGCCTTCCGGGCGTCCCTTTGATCTACTATGGGGAAGAGTTAGGTATGGAAGGAGGCAACGATCCGGAGAATAGGGCACCGATGAAGTGGGAGCACACGAGCCAGGAGATTGAGACCTTGAACTTATACAAGACTCTGAACACCATTCGTTCAAGCAAACCATCTCTCCGGTCGGGCGACTTCAAACCCCTAGTCAGCTCTGATCATTCTCTAATCTCATTCAAGAGAACAACTGGAATTGTTGATGATCTTTTAGTCTGCATCGTAAATCCTACAGAAAAGAATGTAAGGTCAAGAGTATTTCTGCAAGAGGGCTTTCTCATGAATGGAACGGAGATGAAGGACACTATTGCAGGAAAGGCCTTTAGTGCATCCTTTGGGACGATAAGTATTGACCTTCACCCATACGAGGCTCTAATACTTGAACCTGTGATCTCTAGATCCAACTCAGATTACTCCCCATATAAGAGAGTATGAGAAGAACAAAAGAAAGATCCTTCGGTCTCGTAATTCTTGCAGCGACAGCTATGATCTGGGGAGGATCATATATATTTACGAAGGTGGCCGTTGAATCACTGCCACCAATGCTACTAGCGTATATAAGATTCTCCATAGCGGTCGGTATACTCTTTCCGTTGTCTACACGGAAAAGAGGTTCGTTTAGGACCGTCGATCACAAGAATGCTGCTTTGGCTGGATTATTCGGAATCACGTTCTATTTCCTGTTTGAAAACTACGGACTGACTTTGACGAACGCTTCTGATGCTTCTCTCATCGTCTCCACCGCACCGATTCTGACAATAATTCTCTACGATGTTGTTACGAAGCGATTCGATTTCTTGGAGTATTTTGGGGGTTTAGTAGCTTTTGCCGGACTCTTTGTAATCATCTTCTCAGGGAGATTCTCCGAAGGCTCTAGTACAGTTGGAAATCTCCTCTCCTTTGGCGCTGCAGTTTCATGGGCTGCCTACACCTTTTTCTACGAGAAGATACACAACAGCTCAATATGGACTACTCTGGAAATAATGCTTTGGGGTCTTCTCTTTTCATCACCTCTCGTGGTAACTGAGGTGTTCATTCTAAACAAGCCCGTTGAGTTTTCTCAAGGTGCAGTAAGAGGGATTCTCTTTCTTAGTGTATTCGCCTCCGCTCTTGGGTACATAATGTGGAACAAAGGCATAAATCTTTGGGGCGGGAAGGCAGCAACTCTCTGGGTCTACACCATTCCTGTGTTCACAATCATTGCAGATATACTCTTTCTAAAGAACTCCCCTTCTCTTATGTTCTTCTCGGGATCAGCACTCATTGGTATTGGAATGCTTGTAGTTATTTCAAGGGAGTCTAGTCATTTGACTTCTACAAACGGAAAAGATTAACCGATTACAGTCTCAACCGATTTAAGCTCTACTGGAATAACTCTTGAGAGACCATCTGTCATCGTAACTCCGTGAAGAACGTTGGCAACTTCCATAACAAGCTTGTTGTGGGTGACAACAAGAAACTGAGTATCGGTAGCATGCTTTCTCAACAGCACCCTGAACCTCTCCGCATTGAAGTCATCAAGAGGAGCATCTACCTCGTCTAAAACGTAGAAGGGGCTGGGCTTTATACTCAATAAGGAGAACACTAGTGCAATACCGACAAGTGCTTTCTCTCCTCCAGAGAGAAGTTGCAGCTTCTGAACTTTCCTTCCAGGCCTCCTTACAGTTATTTCCAAACCGGTCTCAAGAAGATCTTCACCCGGGATGATTTTGATTTCTCCTTCCCCACCGTCAAAAATCTCCTGAATGTAATGGCTGAAGTTACTGTTCACGTTGTTGAACGTCTCCATGAAAATGTTCTTGGCCTTCGCATCAGTTTTATCAATCAGCTCTATCAACTTCACCTTGGCTTCTTCCAGATCTCGCTTCTGCTCATCGAGTTCCTGATACTCTTTGTCCACAACTCCATACTCGTCTATTGCCTCAAGATCAACACTGCCAAGAAACTTCAGCTTGTTTTCGTAATCATCAAGCTCCACTTTTACATCTTTAAGGTTCTCTTCTGACAGGATCTGAATCTCGCTCGCATCTTCTTCAAACTCTTCTCTTACCCTTGAGAGCTTCATTTCACTTTCTTGAATATGCATTTCGATTTGATGAGATTGCTCACGAAGCTTCTCTCTTTCATCCTTCAACCTGTTAATCTCTTCTTCAACCTCCTGAAGGGCTGATAGTCTTTGCTCCTTTCCCTCTCTTTGATATCTAATGCTAGAGAAGAGATTCTCTGTTTCCTTCTTGACCGATGAAAGCTCCCGTTCCTGATCGGCTACTTGCTTTCTTAGGCGTTCTGTCTCCGACTCAAGCTCAGTTACCTCCCTAGACAGGAGCTCAATACTTTCCTGATCGTTCTTCTTCTTCTGAATTAGAGATGCGTGTTCCTTCGTATACTGTTCATGTTTCTCATATAGAGTTGAAAGCCTTAATCTAGTGTCTACTATTGTCTCTTGGAGCTGTTCAAGAGCCTTTTTCTGTTTCTTCAACTCTTCGGATTCGGCCTCGACTTTCCTTTCCAAATCCAATCGTTCTTCTCTCAGAGAAGTCTGCTCTCCAACAAGAATCTCCTTCTTTCTCGAATTCTCCTCCAACCTTCTTGTATACTCATTTTCGAGCTTAGTTAGTTCCGATATCTCCTCTTCAACTTCCTGTGCAGATTTAAGGAGCTCACTAATCATTCTGTTTATCGCGGCCCCTTTGGAGGCAAGTTCGTTCAGCTCTTCCTGCAATGTCTTAAGGTAGCCGCGAACTTCAATAGTTTCATCTTTCAGTCTACCTATCTGCTTACCACCGAGCTGGATCTCTTTCTCGAGTTTCGTTTCTCTCTCTAGAAGCTCTTGAATTCTTCGTTTTCTCGAAAGCAAATCGGTTCTCGTCTCTTCCCCAATGAAGCCACCAGTAATCGAACCGCCAGCACTCAACAATTGACCGTCAACAGAGACTATTCTTCCCGAGAAGCCTGCTTCCTTCCTCATCTCGATTGCATCATCCAAACTTCTGGCGACAACTGAATTCGCAAAGAGATACACCGGGAGCTTCTCGAAGCCAAAGGGAATATCAACCAATCTGGCTGCGTAGTTTATGAATCCAGGATGCGACTCCACTCTGGTGAAGTTCCTGAAGTTCCCTTCAATCATATCCATAGGAAGCAGTGTGACACGGCCGATCTTATATGTCTTGAGAAACTCGATGACTCTCTTTGCGGTTATGGAATCATCAACCACGATATCTTGCATTCTATAACCGAGAAGAATAGTTATCGCAGTTTCGTATGATTCTGGTACCTGGATAAGATTCGCAACCACATCTCTCAGGCCTGCAAAACTATCCTTTCTCGAGAATACCTCTCTCACAGCCTTGGAAAAACCCTGATACTCTTCCTGTTGTCTTTCAAGTAGGGATCTTTCCATTTGAGAACGCCTTAACTCATTTTCATCTTTAGAGAGTTTCTCTCTTGCTTTCTCAAGCTCCGTATCTAGTTCATTCAGGCGTTCTCTTGACGCACCAATATCTCTCTCAACTTTGCGCTGCTTCTCGGTGCTTTCCTTACCTTGTTTGGCGAGTGATTCAGTCTCATCTTTGAGAGTCTCAAACCTCGCGCTCTTAGCTTCAAGCTGACTCTCGATTAACCTTAGCCTCTTGCCCGTATCCTCACGGTTGTTATCGAGTCTCTCAAGCTCATTCTCTATCTTGGAAAGCCTTTTCGAGATTGACTCAAAACTCTCCTGGTGTTTCAGCCATTCTCGTTCACGCGCACTGTAATTCTTCACCAGCGAGTCTCTCTCCTCTTCGGAAGAGGAAAGGGCGGCTTCTTCATCAGAGATCTGCTGCTCAAGACTATCAATAATCAGTTTGATCTCATCCTTTCTCTTATCGAGATCATCGATTTCCGATCTGAAATTATCTATCCTAGTGGAGACTTCAATTAGTCGGTTCTCTTTCTCACTCAATCTTCGAGTGTACATTTCTTTAAGCTCGAGCAAGTCATTCTGACGTTTTTTATATTCTTCAAGAAGTTTCGTAAAACCCTCAATCTCCTTGTCGACCTCAGAAAACTCCGCCCTCAGGGCCGACCAGTTCGATTCACCTTCAATTAGCTTTTTCTGAAGATCCTTCAGTTCATCTCGTGCTTTGTCAAATCTTTCTCTCAGACTAGTAAGCTTCTCTTCTTCCAGTCTTGCGATATTGCCAAAGTAAAGGTTCTTGAGTTCCTTTTGTTTCGCAGAATACTCAACAAACTTTTCTGCCCTCTTCGCTTTCAGATATAGCGACTTCCTTTGCTTGCCAAGCTCAAAGATAATGTCTTCAAGCCTGCTCAGATTCTCTTCGGTTGCCGCCAGTTTCCCGAGTGCTTCCTTTTTCCTCTCCTTGTAAACAGCCGTGCCTGCGGCCTCTTCAATGAGAGCCCTTAACTCGTAAGGTGAGGCTGTCACGACCTTATCAACCTGTCCCTGACCAACAATCGAGTAGATATCCATCCCTACTCCTGTCCCCTGGAACAACTCTCTGATATCTCTCAGCCTAGACTGCTTGTCGTTAACTTTATACATCGACTGCCCGTCCCTGGAAATCTCTCTTGCTATTGAGAAGGTCCCTTCCTCCGACTCGAACACCAGTCTTACTTCAGCAGAGTTTGATGGCGGAAACCTCTCCGAACCGTTGAAGATCACATCCTCTCTACTGTCAGCACGGATGTTCTTCATCGACTGTTCTCCGAACATCCATCTTATTGCATCCACAACGTTCGACTTGCCGCTTCCATTCGGACCGACCACAGCTGTAATTCCCGATGATACATCAAATTTCGTCGGCATGGCAAAGCTCTTGAACCCCTTGATATAAACTGAATCAAGCTTGAGCATAGACTCCCCCCAGAATCCTTTCCCCGATAGACTTCATGTAGAAAGGCAAATCGACATCCTCTCCATTCTCGACAAAGGAGATTGAAATCCCCTCTCTAAATGCTCTTGCGAGAATTCCCTTCTTATGGCCTGTGAACCATTTGCTGTTCGATCTATCAAGGCAAAGAGAGCGACGATTATTCTGCACGCAGAACTCTCTTAAGATCTCAAACATCAGCCTATCTCTGACAAGTTCCCCAAGAGCAGGGTGAAAAGGACCTGCAACTACATTTGCCACCTGTCTTCCGTAAAGACAGATCCCTACTCTACTAACTTTCACTTCAGACAGCAAAAGCAAAAGGTACATCTTCCATAGAATCTCAAGTGACTCTTCAATTCCTTTCGGCGTGAATGCTCCAAGATGATACTCTTCTTCGAGAATCGATCCTTTCAGTACAACGACTGGATGAAGCCTCACACAAGATGCACCGACTCTGATTGCTTCCTTTGTCGAGAACATGTCCTTCGCCTCGCAATCTCCAGATAATCCTGTCATCAAATGGATCCCGTAATCAATTCCATTCTTTCTCAATAATCGAGCGGCTTCGTAAATCTCGTTTGCGCCATGATCTCTGTGACACCCTCTCAGAACATCGTCGTCGAATGACTGAACTCCTAATTCCACAAAGGTTATTGGGTAAGATCTCATACGATTAATCGTCTCTTCAGTAAGCAGTCCCGGCGACGTGGAGAATCTTATACCTCCAATGATTCCTTTCTTGAATAATCTGTCTGCAATTTCAAGGTACATTTGCTGACGGCCTTCACCTGAAAAGGTGCCGCCATAGAAAGCCAGTTCTGCCTTATGGGGATCCCTGAAAAACGAAAGGTATCTCTCGACAGTTTCATGGACCTCGGCTTCATCGGGAAGTCTACTTACTCCCGTAGCCGAATGTTCATTACAGAAAGTACACCGCGTTCTGCAACCCTCATGTGGAACGAAAATCGGAATGATATTCATGCTAATATTATAAACCGATCGAGCGCTATTTAACAAAGATACTTCAACAAATCTTAAACAGCGTGCTTTTCGTGTTACTTTTCAGGTGGTACAATCAAACAATCAGGAGGAATGATTATGGTTCATAATGAGTCTTTATATGGGAATAGAGTAGTCGATAATAATTCCTGGCCGGGATCGGTCAGTTAATCTTTGCTTTTGTAGCTTTTAGAAGATTAAAAGGCCGATGGATAACCATCGGCCTTCTTTTTTTATAAGGGGTGAGAGAATGGAAAGCACAGGGAGACTAAGCACAAGGATACTGGAACACCTGAGCGACCCACTAGTAAAATCGGCAGTTAGAGTTAAGTCCGCACTGCTGGGAGAAGCAAACAACTTCCTTCGGGGAAAAGGCTTTGTGGAACTTCTTCCCACCGTTGTATCTCCGATAACCGATCCACTGAACCATGAAGTTCATAACGCGAAGTTTCATTATTACGATCAGGAGTATCGTCTAACGCAGTCTATGATTTTCCACAAGCAGTTGGCATGCAAGTCATTTGACAGGATTTTCATAGTATCTCCTAACGTGAGACTAGAGACTTCTGAGAAGGCGCTGTCGGGAAAACATCTTTTCGAATTCAGTCAGATCGATCTGGAAATCAAGAACGCGTCCAGAGATGACGTGATGTTACTTGTTGAAGATCTGCTGGCCAGCGTAATTACAACAATTAAAGAGAGCTGTAGAAGGGAACTGGAGTATCTGTCTTCAGACCCTTTAGTACCCTCCCGACCATTCGCAAAAGTGAAGTTCATGGATGCTTACGAACAGTATGGAAAAGACTTCGAAACCGTTCTGTCCTCCAGCTTCACTGAACCCTTCTGGTTGATAGACTTCCCAATTTGGGAGAGGGAGTTCTACGACCTCCTGTCTGATGATGGAAAGACACTCAAAGACATGGACTTGATTCTTCCAAAAGGATTCGGAGAGACCTTGTCTGGTGGAGAGAGAGAGTGGGAACACCCAAGGATTATTAACAGAATGGAATTCAAAGGTACTGACCCCGAAGAACTTGCCTGGTACATGGAGATAGCAGAAATGAGAGAACTCATTCCAACAGCGGGTTGTGGAATTGGAGTCGAAAGACTTGCCAGATATGTATGCTCTCTTGACAACGTCCTGAAAACCAGGCTATTCCCGAAAGTTCCAGGGCAGAGCTGGATATAACGAAAACTCCCCCTTACGGGGGAGTTCTGGCTCCAGCGGAGGGACTCGAACCCCCAACCGTCCGGTTAACAGCCGGATGCTCTGCCATTGAGCCACGCTGGAACACATTGATTATTGTAACTCGAATCTAAAGTTATTTCAAGTAGCCAAAGCTACTGATTGGAGGTTTCGATTCTTCCGACTGGTCGAGTAGCGACAAGTGAAGTTCCCTCACCGTCGATGTCATCTATCAAAACGTCCCCTATCTTCACCGGCGCCTCAACGGCTATTCTTCTGATTAAGCTCATCTTTTCGAGTATTAGGGCTCTGTCAATTGGGCCTGTGGTCTTCGCTGAAGCAAGAGGGAGTTCTCCGTTCAAAACTCTCACGCTGGTCGTAAGTATTCGTTTCGGCATTACGAGTTCATTGAGTGCGTATTCCTGACCTCTTGGGCATTTGTTACCAGTTACTTCGTATTTCTCATCCTTCTTTCTTACAGATATCTTGCAACCTACGGGGCAGATCACACAGGTAATATGTCGTTTCATGTTAACACCTCTACAGTCAGTTGTCCTGCATCCAGGAGAGGAGCCAGCTTATCCTTGTTTATGACCACTTGGATCATCTCACTTGGAACTCCGTAAGAAAAACCCTTTTCGTAGTTCAACTCCTTTAGTACTACTCTTCCCTCATCCATGGGCTTCCTCAGTCTTATGTACAATCTCAAGTGTTCTTCCATATCGACAATGCTTGGAACCAGTACTCCCACGTTTTCTCCTCTTATGACCGGAACTCGGTCACCTGACGTGTTCTCGCCAAGTGAGAAAAGAGCAGCATGTCGGCCAGCTATCCAACCCTCAGCTGCCACATAATCAACCAGGTCAAACACAGCCACATTGTTTCCTGCAGCGAAGACACCTTCTATGCTACTTTCACCGGTATTGGAAACGATGAAACCTCGATTAACAGGATCTATCATCAAATCATTATCGAAATCCTCAACCTGTGGCAACAATCCTGCCGATAGAATCAGCGTGTCTGTCTTCAATTTCTTCGAGGTGCCAGGAACAGGCGTGAATTTCTCATCGACTCTTGAGATCTCAACTTCCTCAAGCCTTCCGTTGCCATAAATGCCAGTAACCGTTGTCGACAGAAGAAGCGGGATACCATAGTCCTCTAGACACTGAACAATGTTTCGCGTAAGCCCACCTGGATACGGCATTCGCTCAACTACTGCCACAACCTCGACACCCTCAAGGGTTAGTCTTCTGGCCATTATCAACCCAATATCCCCCGAACCAAGTACAACTGCACGTCTTGACGGCAGATAGTTCTCCAGATTGACAAATCTCTGTGCCAGTCCAGCTGGCAGAACCCCAGAAGGTCTATCTCCTTGTATCAGCAATGACCCAAATGGTCTCTCTCTTGCACCGGTCGAAATCACGAGAGCCCTTGACTCTATTTTGAAGGCACCTTGTGGTGACAACACCAAAGCTTCCTTCCTCCGGACATCAATTTCCCGAACATATGATTCACCTATCACATCTACCCTTTCCTGACTCATCTCACTCTGTAGTCGAGCTGCAAACTCCGGACCAGTAAGTTCTTCATGATAAAACTGAAGTCCAAAACCATTGTGAATGCACTGATTCAAGACGCCGCCAACTACTGCCTCTCTTTCGAGCAGGGTTACTTTGACACCCTGTTTCGCTGCGCTGAAGGCACCGGCCATTCCTGCGGCTCCCCCGCCAATTACAAGTACGTCTGTGATGAGTCTCTTCATTGTCTCACCTTCTCGCTTACTATCCAGCTTCTTTCATTGTTCTGTCTAATCTCCGACAGGTCTTTTTTCAGCTCTCTGGCCAGAATTCTGGCAATACTTGAACTGCAAAATCCGCCTTGACATCTACCAAAACCAGCTCTTGTTCTAAACTTAATTCCATCCACAGTCCTCGCTCCATCTCTTATTGCCTGAATCACCTCTGTCTCAGATACCTCGTTGCACTGGCATACAATCCTTCCATAGGCGGGATCCTTGTCAATGAGTTGTGATGCTCGCTCAAACGAAAGCTCTTTTATTCTCTCTCTCTCTTTGATGCTAGAAACGAAATCATCTCTTTCGACCAGGCGAATTCCTGTTTCGGGGACTATTCTAGTCACAACATATTCTGCAATCGCCGGTGCTGCAGTTAATCCGGGAGACCTGATGGCTCCAACCGTGATGAAGTTCTCTAGTTCTTCTGCCTTTCTTATGTAGAAATCCTTCTGATCTGTCTCCGGTCTTAGTCCGGCAAAGGACTTGACATACCAGCCTGGATTGTCTATTCCGGGAATCAGATACTCCCCGGAATTTCTAACAGAGACCAGCCCCTCATAAGTAGTACTTACATCTTCAGGAGTAAATCCCGGCAACTCGACAGAAGTGGGACCAAGTAGAACACCTCCATCAACCGTTGGAACAACGAGTCTTCCTTTCCCTTCGGCAGTTGGGAGTGGAAAGATAATCCTTTTTACAAGCGAACTTGCTTTCTTATCCAAAAGAATGTACTCTCCCTTTCTCAATTTAACGGAAGGCACATCAACTCCGAAGCTTGATGCAACTCTCTCGAAGAATACCCCCGCAGCGTTTATCACTAAATCAGCCCTTAGCTTTCTTCCCGATCTTAGAAGAACCTTCTCAATCCTCCCATTTCTCATAGTACCGCCCACTACCTCATCGCTTGTGATTATTTTGCCTCCGTTTTCAGAGACGTTTATCGATGAAGAGATAGCTACCATCCATGGCTCGGTAATACCGGCACTGCTGCAAAGAAGTGCAAAGTTGAACTCATCAGAAATGTATGGTTCTAGACTCTTCAGTTCACTCTTCTCAACAATTCTGAGTCCTTCCACACCATTTCTGATGCCGTTTTCAAGGAGCTCCTCAAGTCTTGGCAGTTCGTCTCTGCCTCTGGCGACCACAAGTGACCCTGTCCTCTTAACAGGAAACTTTAGCTCTTCAGAAAGCCTGGTAAACATCGAATTCCCGGCGGCACAAAGTTTCGCTCTTAGAGTATCTGGCGGATCATCGTAACCACCATGCAAAATCGCCGAATTCGCCTTGGTAACGCCTTGACCTATATCCTCGGACTTCTCAACCAGAACGACTTCAATTTTGTATCTTGTGAGTTCTCGGGCAATTAGCGAACCGACAACTCCACCACCAATAACCACCGCCTGCATTCCGGCACCTCCAATAAGAAAACCACGCCATCAACTTATGGCGTGGTTTTCTCATAAACTCTACCACGTTTACTCGAATTATATCACAAATGTTTT
Organism: Mesotoga sp. Brook.08.105.5.1; assembly: GCF_002752635.1. NCBI lineage: Bacteria > Thermotogati > Thermotogota > Thermotogae > Kosmotogales > Kosmotogaceae > Mesotoga > Mesotoga sp. Brook.08.105.5.1. The sequence goes on along the minus strand of NZ_AYTW01000036.1, from coordinate 55,477 downwards.
TTCAGATTACGGATACCTGAAAAGCAAAGAGCACATAAGCGATCTACAGAACATGGTGTATCATCGATTAAGGGAGGTTTACTATGCTTAAGGGAATCATTGCAGCTTTATGGGATAGAAAAGAGAGGCCGGAAGCCGTTATACCGGAGACGGTTTTTTTTCTCAATGGAGGTTTGTTTGAAGTTCAAGAGAGAATAGACCAGTTCAAATCTGCTGGCAAAAGGGTATTTGTTGATATCGATTTCGTGTCTGGACTTTCTGGAGATGAAGACAGCGTTATCTACCTTAAGAAGAGCGGGGTAGATGGGATAATCACGGCTAAACTAAGGATTTTTAAGCAAGCCGTTAACGTTGGTTTGAATCAGAGCTTGTTGAGGTTCTTCGTTCTTGACTCGAGGGCCGTTGACAAAGGAATACAGCAAATCGTATCTAATGGTATAAGAAATATTGAGATACTCCCTGGAATTGTTGCGGCGAAAATCGCCCCAAAGATCAGAGCACACGCACCCGACATAACGATTGTCGCCGCTGGACTCATAGATACCGCTGAAGAGATTGAGACTCTCAAAAAACACGTGGATGCCGTTTCCACAAGTTCCACGACCCTATGGTCCTACAGATGGTAATTATCTGCTGATTCTTGGATCAAGCGCATCCCTAAGACCATCTCCGAGAATATTCAGGCTCAGTACGATTATGGCGATCATAAGACCGGGAAAGAGGACGATCCATGGTGCGCTAAGTAGATAAGATGTGCCTTGACCTACCATACCTCCCAAAGTAGGTTCTGGTGGAGGTAAACCAAGACCAAGAAACCCAAGAGATGCTTCTGTAAGAAGGGCAGTTGATACGTTTGTTGTGAAAGTGACTATGAGTATAGAGGAGATGTTTGGAAGGATGTCGGTCAACATTATTGAAATACCCTTCTTTCCCAACGCCTTTGATGCCTTTACATACAGACTGTCCTTCAGAGACAAAGTGGCTCCCCTAACAGTCCTTGCAAAAATCGGGACGTAGACCAACCCTATTGCGAATATCAGATTGGCCATGCTTGAACCAAATAGTGCAATAATGAAGAGAGCCAGTATTAACGAAGGGAAGGCAAAAAAACTGTCCATGATCCTCATGATTATCAGATCAGTCCAGCCGCCTATGTAGCCGGAAAGGAGTCCCAACAAGGTCCCTATAATAGCAGATAGTGCTATTGCGCTGGACGCAATGATCACACTCTTCTGAACTCCATATATTGATCTTGAGAACACGTCTCTTCCAAACTGGTCTCCACCAAACAGATGACTCCAGGTGGGTTTGCTCATGAAAGAATCCATATTCATCTTATACGGATCGTACGGAGCAAACAAACCAGGAAGCAGAGTCACCATGATTATAACTATGATAATCGCCATACTCACTATGTAAATTGGATTATTGATAAGTCTTCTGAATACATTAAGCAATCTCTCTCACCTACCGAAGTTCAACACGAGGATCGATGAGTGTGTATATTATGTCTACCGCTATGTTCAACATAACTATCAGAATACCTATAAAAAGAACAATTCCCTGAACAACTGGGTAGTCTCTTTCATTCACTACATTGAGAAGAAGTCTTCCCATTCCCGGAAGCGCAAACATATTCTCAATAACGATTGTCCCGCCAAGAAGATATCCAAGCTGAATGCCGGAAAGCGTTACCACAGGAACCAGAGCGTTTCTCAGTGAATGCTTAAAAATAACATTTCGCACACTTACCCCCTTTGCTCTTGCCGTCCTAACATAATCCTGATTCAGCACGTCCAGCATCGAGGTTCTCGTAATCCTTAAGATCTGGGCAGCAACCATCAAACCCAATGTGAGCGAAGGAAGAAACATCACTTGAAGATTGGAAATTAGATCTACTCCCGGTCTTACATAGCCAAAGAGATTGAAGCCGTGAAAGGTACCTGAGAAGAGAACTATGAAGATCGCCCCCACCCAAAAGGATGGGGACGAAAGACCGATGAGGCCGATTATCCTTACGAAATTGTCAATGAAACCATTTCTTTTGATTGCAGATATGATTCCCATTGGAATACCAAACAACATAGCGAATCCAAGAGAGAATAATGACAGTTCAAGAGTAACGGGAAATCTCTCTCTTATTAGTTCGGTTACGGTTCTTCCCGTTCTAAGTGAAGTTCCTAGATTGAAAGAAAGGAGGTTTCTCACCCATATTCCATACTGAACGACTAAAGGCTTATCTAGACCATATTCAGTATAGAGCTGCTCTATTTGGCTTTCACTAAGATAGTTCTGAGTTCCTAGCATCATGTCCACCACATCGCCGGGAACTATGTGGATTGCAATGAAAACCAAAAATGTTACTAAGAGAACAGTGGGGATTGCCGAAAGCAACCTCCTGACAATGTATCCGAACTCCATTCTCTACCTGCTTATTACTCTTTGCGAGTTTCTCTCAAGAAAACAAGACTCTCGTTAGCCAGAGATCTGAACCCTTGAACAGCGTTATTCGAAGCGAATATCGTGTTTGCCGAATACAGGAACAGAATCGGTGAGTCTTCCACAAGCTTTTTCTGGAGCTCTCCATAGATCTTCTGTCTTGCAACAATATCCGACTCGCTTCTTCCTCTGTCAAGGAGTTCATCGACCTCGGGATTGCTGTAAAGGAATACATTGGTTGATCCACCGGTTCTGAAGGTCCTGTTGAACTGAATATCCGGATCAATAGAACCACTGTTCATGGAAATGAAAGAATCGAAATCGCTTTCTCTCCATTTGCTAATGAAGATACCCCATTCCACAATGTTTATCTTTGCTGTGACGCCAACTTCCGCAAGCTGAGCTTGAATAACTTGGGCAACCTTGTCGAAGTTATATCTCTGGGCAGCAACTATCTCAAACTCAAAACCATTTGGATAGCCTGCCTCCGTTAGCAGCTGTTTCGCCTTTGCTGGGTTGTAAGTGTACTCCTCAAACTCATTTGGCTGGAGCGCCCAAAAATCAAGTTCCGGGTTTAGAGGACCTGTTATAGTTGCTTCGTCGAATGCAACCGCCTTGACGATCATCTCTCTGTTTACTGCATAATTCAGAGCATTCCTAACCTCTGGCTTACTTAGAGGACCTCTGGTTGTGTTGAACCCCAACAAGTAATAGCTTAGAACAGGTGTTCTATATATCTTGAATCTATCTGAGGGCAGTTGTCTCAAACTAAGCGGCTCGCTAATCTTTGCCAGATCGACATCTCCGTTTCTTAGCGCGGAGACCCGTGTTACCTCCTCAGGCATGATCATCATCTTTATTTCGCTTAGATAAGGAAGTCCCTCCACAAAGTACTCGGTGTTCTTTCTCAGCGTTATGTAGTTACCTGCTACAAATTCGGCCATAAAGAACGGGCCTGTTCCATTCGTCACGAGCTGAAGATTTGCTCCTGACTCTACAAAACTCTTCGAAAGTATTGCGCTATTGACACCTGCAAAGTTAGGTAAGAGAGAAGAGGCCATTGGAATCTTTAACTTGAACTCGACTTTGTTGCCTTCTATGGCCTTTATAGATTCGACTTCACCATAGTAAGTGGCTGCGGGAGCTTTCACTTCCGGGTCTCTAATCCTTTCAAATGTGAACAAAACATCTTCAACAGTTAGGGATTCTCCGTTGTGGAATTTGACTCCTTCTCTGATCTCGAACACGATGGTATAAGGATCGACAACTTCGAAGTCTACAGCAAGGTTAGGTATTAGGTTCATGTTCTCATCGTACTTCAGGAGACCGTCATAGACGTTTTCAAGAACTCTGTGCGAAGCAAAAGCAGTCACAAGAGTCGGATCGAATCCTACAGGTTCGGTTTCGATAGCCATCACCAATACGCCGCTTACTGCGAACAGCGCTACAGACAATACAGTTATTAGAAGCAATGCCAGATACTTTCTCACACTAACACCTCCCAAGTTTAGATGCTATTGATTTCTACTTTCCAACAAAATAGGATCATTTGGTCTTTCTACGTCGTATATTAACATCCTGTTTCCCGATTTCACTATCATAAGCCTCCCCGAGACTGAGATTTCATCGACCTGCGTAAGCTCCAGATCTCTTAGCACAACTGGTGATGCCGGAGTGCTTATGTCAACAATCGCTACTCCTTTGTCGGTTGAAGCGTAGAGAATATCGTCTGAGACTTCGATCTTCAAGACAATGTAGTACCTTCCAACGGTGCTCTTCAGCGATCTCAAAGTATCTATAAGTTTCAGTCCACCGTTTATGCCCGCTTCCCCGGAAAAGACAATGCCGTTCTTCTCGGCAACGGCTCTAGAATAACCTTCGAGAGAAAGATCGAAGCTTGAAGTGCGATCGACGTATCCCGTCCCTTCTCTCTGAAGAATCTTTATTCCTGAGAGAGCATCGGCCAAATAGATTCTTGAAAGGTCCTCAGTAACGAACAAATCTACCGGCGTTGTCCAATCTCTGTAAACAACATCCATCCCTTCGGGAATTCCGCTGCTATTAAGGGAGACTCTGACAACGACTCCAGCGCTCTTATTGTCTAGAATCCAAAGGTAACCTCCCTCAAGCACTATTTTGACCGGAGAGGTATTTGTTGCGATCGTTCCAATAACCTGTGCCTCACCCGAACTATAATCAATGGTTGTTAGTCTTCCCGTCCCTTCTATCACGTAGACAAGATTCCCTTTAACCACAACAGGCACTTCACCATCATAGTTATAACGAACCTCCATGATATCGAGGCCCGAAGTATCCAAAGAAACTATATTCAATGCCTCTCCGAAGTAGATCGCTGTTACACTTCTTTGATCATGAAGTTCCGGTTCTCCAGAAGACTGCGTTCTGAACTGAACTGTTGAAGTTGATGCAAGCAGACTCCCGTCCCTCCACAGTTCAACTTTCCAGTAATACGTACTGTCTTCCTTCAGTCGGTCCTGATACTGAAATGAGTTACCCGCTGTCGTAGCTACTAGAGACATCTGATCTTGATACTCGCCCAGATAAATTCTGAACTCTCCCGCCTGCGCTCCCGTAACCTTCCATGAGAAGACAGGTCTGATATCGGCAACTGAATCTGCAGCTGGAGCTTCTACCTGCAGATCGACTTGACTCGTTACCACATAAAGGGTCCTCGTCTCTGAGGTAACTGTGTTTTCGCCGTCCGTTGCCACAACGTACCATCTATAGATTCGATTCATGATTAGACCGGATATTCTGATTTGATTTGTCTGCATTGACTCTCTATAAAGCTCAAGATCAGATCCCGAACCAAAATACACCGAATACCTGAGCTGATCTCCGTCAGGATCATAGCCTGACCATGTCAAATCAACATAGGTTTCACCGATCGCCCTTCCATCGACGGGACTGATTAAAGACAGTTCTGGAGGTCTGTTTTCAACTGAGAATCGGAAAGTCTCGCTTCTTATTGTGGCTCCACTATTGTCTGTCAACTGAACGAACCATTCATATGTTCGTCCCGGAAGAAGCCTTCCTGTTTGATAACTGTCGCTCGAAACCGTGTAACGTGAAAGGCTACCCAGTTCTCCAAAATAGACTTCCTTCTGCCTTATCATTTCTGTATCACCGTCTAAAACCCATTTCAATGTTACTCCCGAAGCCGACACTTTTTCTCCGTTCCTCGGCGCTTCAAGCAACACTCCAAACGGCTGTCCGGAAATGAAACTGACCGGCTCGCCTGCATACTCGACGTTGTCTCTCAAGACAGATACAGCCCAGAAGTACTGTCTACCGTCCTCAAAAGATAGTTCGGGTCTGTATTTGTTGTCCTGAACAACTCTTCTGACAATGGGGTTATGATCTGAATCATAAAGTCGGAAGACGTATCCCGAACTCTGTTGTGAATATGACCAAGAGAACTCTCTGTCGTTCTCGAATACTCCACCGGAAGGATAAATGTAGTCTAGTCCCGAAACACGGCTTTTTATAGGTATTTCGAGAATCCCTTTTTCACCTCCGGGATCCTCTGCCACGATTGTCAACAAGTAATCCCTTCCGGAAATGAGATTGGTTATGACATATCTCTCAAGGTTATTTCCGATAGCTACCGGGCGCCCCAACGACTCTTCGGCAAGGTCGACATATACTCCCACCTCAAGGTCTTCTCCTTCAGGATCGTCCAGCTCCCATTCAACAACAAGAGGCGTCGTTGCCCCCTCCAGGAACATGCGAGAAGGTTGAAGAAGCTTAATGACTGGCTTCTGGTTGCCTGTAACAAACGATGAGTACCTGCTCTTGGAGCTCTTCCCACCATCATCAATAATCTCCACGGCCCACTCATATCTTCGCCCAGGTTCAAGCTCACCGATAGTGAAAGAACTCTCTGAGGCAGAATACACTTTCTCAACGAATTCGGTTCCGCGCAAGTAGATCTTTGTTGAAACGATTACCCCGTCCGGGTCGTTACCTTCCCATCTCAGGGTCAGATCCCTTGTAGAGACTTCCGAAGCACCGTCCATTGGGAATATGAGGCGCGGAACCTCGGGTGGGAGGTTTTCGGTCTCAAAAGACCAGATTTCTCCTGCAATCTCGGAACCGTCCTTGATCAAATCTACCCGCCAGAAGTACCTGGTGTTGCTCAATATATCCTGAGTAAGCTCAATATCCGGTCTATCGAGGACGCGTTCGATGACTGTGTTGTTCATCTCGATGTCATTTGCAAGAACAAACCTGTAAGAAAGGCCCTCTCTCTCTCCATCGATTTCCCAAATGAAACGGGTGTGCGAACGGGGTACTTCTTCTTCTCCAGGTCTGGGCGATACCGGTAGAACTACTGCCAGCGACTTATCTCCCGTTCTGAAGACCGCTTCTTCGCTTCTGACAAATGCGCCCCTAGAGTCAGTCGCAACAACATACCAACTGTACTCTTCGTTTTCTCCAAGATCTCGTACTACACGTTCTTGAGAATCTATAGGTCCAATTACTCTAGAATCATCTAGCGACTTCAGATGAAGCTCATAGCTTATCGAGTCGCCATCTTGATCCTCGCCGACCCACCTGAAAGAGACAGCCGATGGCTCTACCCCTTCCCGAGAAACCGGGTTAACAACGGCTACACTAGGAGCTCGGTTTCCCGGTACTATTTGCATCTCTTTGCTTGCCTCGCCACCATGATTGTCACTGGCTTTTATGACTAAACTGTAACTAGTCCCCTCGTCCAGAGCTGAAAGAAAAACGGATGTCATTCTGCCCGAAGCAATCCTGACAGGTTCTTCATCTTCAGCCCCGAAGAAGACCTCGGTTGTAACACTATCCCCATCGGGATCCACTACGCTCCAAGTTACCGGTATTGAGGACTGCCCGGGAGGCGCAAAGGGATACTTCATATCAATTACAGGAGCTCTGTTTGAAGTCCGGAAGATCCACTCTTCGCTCTTCTTCTCCTTACCTGATGCGTCCCTCACTACAACATACCAGCTGTAAGTTGTGTGTCCTTTAAGAGAAGGAATAACTATATCCGTTGAATTCGTGGTTCCGATGAGGGAATGCCTCGACTGACCTTCCGCAAGATAGACATCGAAATAAAGTGGTTCGGGATAGTACTCGAGAGGAAGTGAGGTCTTCCATGAGAGGCTCCTCCTTCCAGCATCGAAATCGCTAGCTCCGCTTCTTGGGTTTTCCGGCGTAACTGCAGGAAGATCTGCCCTCATCTGTGTTGTGAAACTCTCAGTATAAGAAGTAGATTCACCTCCATACGAGTCCTTCGCAACGACTTTCCAGTAATACTTCGTCGAGTAATCAAGTCTCTTTAGTAACGAAACGTCAACCATCGTTTCGTGCGTTCCTCTAATGAGAAGGTCCTTCTCATCTAATCTTGGCTCTCTGCCAAAATACACGTCGTATACTAACTCATCTCCATCAGGATCATTGGAACTCCAGTTAAGTGTAAGATCTTTTAGGGGGACATTTCCCAGGTTTCTGCTGGGTGGAATTAGCTCTGGTCTTCTAGGATAAGTATTCATGAGTACGAACGTCCAGATTTCACTTTCTGCAGATTTTCCGCCTTCTGTGTAAACCCTTACTTTCCACCAATACTGAGAATGAGGGTCAACCTCAAACTCATGAGAGAAGGAAAATATCCCCTCAGTAGGGGAGGTCAGATCACCCTGAAGGTCAAGTGCCAATCTGGTCAAACTATTTCTGTCCTTGCCAGCGAAGACTTCTGCTAAGAGGCCATGCCTTGGACGTTCATATACAGCTTCCCATCTTAATTCTACCTTTTCAGCATATTGGATTCTCTCTGCATTTTTCGGAATTGGCGAGACATTCGAGATAAGTATTTTCGGTTCTGGAACGGGCCAGAGGAAAAATGCTGCAACTACGGCAGCTACAATTACCAGGAGCAAAGTAATGATAATCGGCACTATCGTGGAACCTCTGTAATAGTGCAACGTGAATCCCTCCTCAGACTCTTAGTCCAATCTCGTGCGAAATAGAATTGTCGGCATTCCGCTCTATTGTATCCTCGGATAACCGCAGGCCACTAAGTTTCTTGATATGGTTCGACTGAACAAGAAACTCGTTAGAAATCATCTCTATAGTGATGTACCCCAGCTCAACTCTTCTTGCAAAACCGTTTTTAGGATTATCATCAATCATCTCTACGACGGGCTTCCATGTCCCGGCATTAGCGTAGAATTTCTCTTCTCCGTTGCTCGAAATCATCCGCAATACGTGGCGGTGATTATGACCCATCACAACACCTTTCAGTTCACCTGGAACGATAGGCGGGGCTTTGTCACCATACATCAGAAAGAACTCACTGTTCATGGCCTTTTGAAAGCCTTTCTTTCCCTCCGCACCAAGCAGTCTTCTCCCTTGCCTATATAGATTGTCAGTCTTCTTCAACTTTCTGACTGCCATCACGATTCTCACCATCAGACTTCCGAGTTTCATACCGCCGTGCCTGTTCACAAACAACCCCTCAACGACCTTCAAAACCGGCCAGTTAGCATCTATCCAACGTTGTGCATCATGGCTCTTCAAAAGAATAAGAAATTGCCTTGACCACTCCGCCTGTAAGTCCGAGTCGACCTCATACACTCTCCTTAAGTATTCAAGCCACTGAAATACATCGAGAGTAGGGTGCACATTCTGATAATCCCTTACCACCTGCTCGGGAAGCTCGGTTCTCATGAGACATTTGTCAAAGTTCTCCATCATGAACCGGGCCATATAGTCACCAAAAGGCTGCATAAGATTGCCGTTCTTCCTATCTCTGAAGAATCTGTTCACAATGTCGTACTGATTGCCGTGAATGGCCAAAGTCTTGAACTCTCTGTCAAGATAATAAGGCAGGATTTCAACCTTCTCTTCGTCTCCCAGTAACTCCTTCAACTTGTGACGGAGTCTCTCACTGAAAAGCAAAAGGGAATCATGGTTTCCAACAACGTATTTCACTCTTCCACTCTCGGCGAACTCTCTGAATGCTCTGAACACTTCCTGATGTTTGCTCTCAATAGCATCGACAATCGATACATCGATCTCTTTCAGCAATCTGTCAAAAGGCAACATCCGTCTGCTTCTAATAAACTCTGACATCAGCAACTCAAGACCATCACCAACAATTACGATCTCGCCGAAACCTTTGTCCTTGGAGCTGAGTATCAGCTCGATGAGATCCGAATCGAACTTGAAGTCATCCTTTAACGTTCCGTCACCTATGTGAAGATCACTCAGATATAGTTTTTTCACCATGGACCTCCTAATTTACATGATACCGCAAATCCTCTTTCAAGATTCAATATTTCGCGAAATTGCTGGTTCCAATATCGTTGTAAAGATGAGACAATATAACGATGGACAGGCTATGGTATTTGCTGGATCTTTCTCTAGCTTTGCCGCTCTTATTGAACGGTTTTGATGCGTTTATCGCAGCTCTTGGTGTATGTGTCTTTATTAGCTTTTCTATGCGCGGTTACGAGGGAATCACTTTTTCCGATCCAGATAAGCAGAAGGCTTCTTCCCTTGGATCCGTTGTTTTGTCTTGCTTATTCGGGGCTTTGTTGATTCGTTTATCACCATGGATAGCCCTACCTACTCTGACACTTACCGCTCTGAGATACTTCTTTCTATACAGGCTTTCTCACGAGAGCTTCAATGAAGAGAAGTTGATGCTTATTGAAAGAGAACCAATAGAAACCAAGAAAACCTACGACAGAATCAAGAGAGTACTTGACATAGTCCTCGGAGTCGCGATGCTCGTCCTGTTCGGCCCTGTCATCGGAGTAATTGTGCTGACCTCAGTTATCTCTAGCGGAAGACCTGTATTTATTTGCCAGAAGAGGATCGGAAAGGACTGCAGGGAATTCGAAATGTATAAGTTTAGAACTTTTGAAACAAAGGCGGGTAAAGATAGGATTACTCGCCTAGGCAGATTCTTGAGACCTCTAAGATTGGATGAACTTCCTCAGATAATCAACATCATAAAGGGAGACATGAGCTTAGTCGGGCCAAGGCCAGAGCTCCCATCATTTCACAGCCTCGGAATGGAGAACATACCCGATTACCCACTAAGACTCTTAGTCAAACCCGGACTCACAGGTTGGGCGCAGATCAATTACAAGTACACAACAACACTTGAAGAGTACAAAGTAAAAACTGCTTACGACCTCTATTATGTCAAGAACAGGTCGTTGATGCTAGACTTCAGGTGTCTCTTGAAAACACCCTTTGCAGTGTTTCTGGCTCTGCTGAGAAGCGATGGCTGAATAGAAACGAGGGGCACCTGGCCCCTCGGATTACCTTCTTCATCATAGCTACCCTTTGGCGATTTCCTCAAGCTCCTTCTTTCTCTCAATTACGCTCTTGCTGTTGTTCTTGTAATGAGTATGGAGTAGTTCGTGTGAGAGGTGTCCTAGGGGCTTCTCCAAATACTCTTCGTAAAGCTTTAGAATTCCCGGATTTTCATGAGATTTCCTGATTTTGGAAGACTTGTCAATACTATATATTGCTTCCATTCTCTTTTCCAAATAACCAGGAACACTCGATTTCGGTTGACCGCCGCCACCTATACAGCCACCTGGACATGCCATTATCTCGACAAAATGGTAGAAGGCTTCACCTGAACGTATCTTGTCCATCAACTTGACAACATTGCTTCCACCATGAGCAATCGCAACTTTTACTTTAGTGCCCTTCATTTCTATTTCAGCTTCCTTCACACCTTCGAATCCGCGAGCAAAGTCGAAGTCAAGTCTGGGCAACTCTTCCCCGGTGTATACCTCGTACGCGGTTCTCAAAGCCGCTTCCATGACGCCTCCAGTTGCTCCGAAGATAGCTGCAGCTCCTGTTGAGATCCCAAGAGGATTGTCGTATTCTTCCTCTTCAAGCGACTCGAAGGGTATCTTATGCATTTTGATAAGTTTCCCGAGCTCCCTGGTTACCAGAACTGCATCCGTCGATTGGGCACCTCTTACTTGAAGTGTATCTCTCCCCTTCTCATCTTTCTTAGCAGTACAAGGCATGATGGAGACCAGGTAAATGTCTTCCGGCCTTTTACCAATCTTCTCCGCGAAGAAAGTCTTGACAAGAGCACTCATCATTTCTTGAGGAGACTTGGCAGTTGAAAGGTTCTCGGTGTACTCCGGGTATAGTTTCTCCATCATGTTAACCCATCCAGGGCAACAAGAGGTGAACATCGGGAACTTTCCACCTTCCTTAACTCTTTCGAGTAGTTCAGAGCCTTCCTCCAGAATTGTCAGGTCAGCAGAGAAATTCGTATCGAACACATAGTCGAACCCTAGCTTTCTGAGTGCAGCAACCATCTTGCCGGTGCTAACGGTTCCGGGAAGTTCTCCAAACTCTTCAGCCAACGCAACGCGCACTGAAGGAGCCGTCTGCGCAATGAGAACTTTATCATGTCTCTTCAGTTCGGCAACAACATCTCTGAACTCCATCCTTTCGGTAATAGCTCCAACCGGGCATACCGCTGAACACTGACCACAATTTATACAGTCAGTAGCTGCAATAGGGGCTCCGAGAGCGGGTAAAGGCAGAACATGATATCCCCTATTTACAGGTGATAGAATTGATAGGCCCTGGAGTTCATCACATGCTCTAACGCATCTTCCACAATCAATACACTTGTTCATGTCTCTGAACAGCGATGGACTGGAAGTGTCATAAGAAACATTTCTGAGGGTCTTCGGGAACATGTCTTTAACATCGTATTGATATATCAGATCCTGAAACTCGCATCTACCATTCACATCACAGGTCATACAGTCATTGGGGTGATTTGAAAGCAGAAGACCAAGGTTGAATCTTACGGCCTTGTTCACTCTTTCAGAATTCGTCTTAATCTTCATTCCATCAGCGACCTGAGTTGCGCATGCGGGCGAGAGACTACGAGCTCCCTCAACCTCGACGACACAGACCCTGCATGATCCAACAACAGAGAGGGCAGGGTGATAACAGAGCGTTGGAATATCCATTCCAACTTCACGGCAAGCCTCAAGAATACTCTGATCCTCTTTCACGGAATAGTCCTTGCCGTTAATGGTAATTGTCACGGGCACCGAACAGCACCTCCATTCGAAATCTTCAGTTATTGAGAGAGAAGAAACTAGATTGTGATTTTTCTATCAAATAGATTCTAGCATATTGATCGCCCCTTATGCCAGGTATTAGGTTAAAATTTACCCACAGGGAAACAAATGAAAGGCAACATGGTTAGACGTGTTAAACAGTATGCGAGTCTCCGACTAACGATTGGGAGGAGTTCTCACTAAAGGTATTCAGAACCCATTCCATTTGGGCATGGAACAGGAATAAGACTATAATAGACTTGATTACTATTATGGTCTCTATGGAGGTTATGCGGTATGAGAAAATGGTTCTTCTGGGCGTTGTTGATGGTCGTGGTAGCAGTCGTATTTGCCATCAGATTGCTTCCTGATGTGCTTAACAAACCCCCTGTGATGAGCATTCCAGACATGATAATCAACGAGGGTGATATTCTTTCTATAGATCTACACGATTACTCAAGCGACGAAAAGATGGCGTCTCTCACCTACAGAAAGTTAGCGGGCCCTGGAGAAATCAGGGACACATTCTATACATTCTCGCCGAGTTATCAGCAGTCTGGAAAACACACAGTTACGATTTCGGTTGCTGACCAGAAAGAGCAAACTGCCGAATCCACATTTGTCATTACCGTTAGGGAAGTGAATCGTCCACCAGTGCTATCAGTGCCGGATCAGGTAATTGCGCACAACGAAACCGTTTCCATAGATCTTGATGAGTTCGCAGAAGATCCAGATTTGGATCCTCTTACGTACAGAATCTCTTCTGGCAACGGTCAGATAATTGGCAGCAGTTACACATACAAACCGGACTTTGCAACAAGAACAGAGGAAAGTATAACCATAACAGTTCTTGACGGTCGCGGAGGAAATGATGATTCAACATTCTTGATATTGAATAAGGCGTTCATTACAACTCCATCAACACCATCAGCTGACTCCACAACAATCGAGTCAGCAACAGCAGTCACCATTACTCCCGAAGGAACAGACGCTTCTTCGCGATTAGTAACAGCTGAAACAAGAAATCTTCCACCGGTGTCGAGCATCCCTGATCAGACTCTGGACCAGGGCAATACACTCGTTCTGGATCTCCGAACCTTCATAAGGGATCCGGAAAATGATCCAGTTTCGATAAGAATTAGTTCGGGCCCTGGTGAGGTAGAGAGATCACTCTATTCATACACAAGTACCGAGAATGACTCAGGCATAAAGACCGTTGTTCTACAGATTTCGGACGGTTTAAATACTGTTGAAGATAGCTTTCAAATCAGTATCGCCACTAAAAACAGAGTACCGGTAGCTTCGAACATTCCCGAGAGAACGATTGAAGTTAATGAACAACTTACGCTTAACCTCGGCAATTACTTCTCAGATCCTGACGGAGACATACTTTCATACCAGCTTGTCAGCGGTTCCGGAAGAATCGCCGGTAGTCAGTATACTTTTCAATCATCTGATCCAGGAAGATACTCAGCAACTATCAGAGCCTCCGATGGAAAGGGCGGATCGGTAGACAGAACAGTGACATTCAATGTAAGTCAAACAAATAACCCGCCTGTGATCTCAATTCTTCCGAGGAGGATTTCTGAGGGAGAAAGGCTGACGATTAACCTTTCAGATCACGCTTCCGATCCAGATAATGACCCGCTTAACTACTCACTAGTTTCAGGTCCGGGAACAATTCAGGGAAGAACTTACACTTTTGACGCAGACTATGGCAGCGCGGGAAGCTACGAAGCGGTTGTTTCAGTGAGCGATGGAAAGGGCGGATCGGCAAGAGCAACGGTAAGAATTGATGTCAGAGAGAGCAATAGACCCCCTGTTTTGAACATACCAGGGTTCACGATAGCAGAAGGTTCTAGACTTGTTGTTGATCTGAATGAATACTCATCTGATCCGGACAATGACAATCTATCATTTGAGATCGTTCAGGGAATGGGAACGATTGAAGGAAGCAGGCTGATAATTGAACCTGGGTACGAGGATTACGGCTTCTACACATTCGTCGTAAGTGCATCAGACGGTAAGGGAGGTACGGCAAATGCTTCTTTTGACGTGCTCGTTACAGATACGAACAGGCCGCCCGAATTCAATATTCCAGATCAAACCACAATAATCTCAAGAACTCTTCGGCTTGACTTGAGACAGTTCAGCAGCGACCCCGACGGAGACTATCTTAGATACGAACTAATCTATGGACCTGGAGTGTTGACCGGTAGCATCTACTCATTCATTCCTGAAACACTTGGATCAAGCACAGTTATGCTTAGAGCTAGTGATCTCAAAGGCGGGGAGGCTACAGCTGCTTTTACAATAACCGTAAGATAATATACTCACTGTTTGCCATCTTAGGTTGCCTTTCGGGTTCAAGGGATATTAATACCAACTAGACTTGATTATGAGCTATTATCTTGTTGGCGCTCTCTATTCCTTTCGCTTAGTACTGAAGTATGCTATAATAAGTTTGGTAGCGGGGGAGAAGATGAATACAGGAGGTTTGTTACATGATTGAAAAAGAATTGAAGAGAACTCCATCAGGAGATCAGAAGGGACTCGAACTCGAGACAGATAGAACCCTTAATCTAGTTGAGGTATCATTCGAGGACAGAAGAAAATAATCATTTGTTCTTGTCACTAGAAAACAGGTTTTGATGCTATTCATAACGAAGGCTGCGTATGCAGCCTTTTTCGCTAGATGATGCAACTGGAAATCCAACTAACGCCTTCTGAAGGGCTAACGTTACCCTTTATGCTCAGATCTACTTATTGTATAATGATTCAGAAAGGTTATCATTTTGACTTAAGGGGGCAAATCATGGAAATATCGAAACGCGGAATTCTTATGCCATCTTCTCCTATAAGAAAACTAGTGCCTTTTGCACAGAAAGCGAAGGAGAAAGGTGTGAAAGTCTATCATCTCAATATCGGTCAGCCTGACATTGAAACTCCAAGAGTGTTTTATGATTACATGAATAAGCTATCAGATTCTGTAGTCTCATACTCGCCTTCAGATGGAATAAGAGAGCTAAAGCAAGCTTTTTCAGACTATTTCCAGTCATGGGAAATAGACGTTTCGGCCGATGAGCTTCTTGTCACTTCGGGTGGCAGCGAGGCGATTCTTTTCGCCCTTGCTGCTGTCGCTGATCCTGGCGATGAGATTATGTTGATCGAGCCATTCTACGCAAATTACAAAGGCTTTGCCAACATGCTGGGACTCAATGTGAGGTCCGCTACGTCGAAAATATCAAACGGATATCGGCTGCCCGCTGACGAAGAACTATCAAAGGCCTTGACAAAAAGGACGAGGGCGATTCTATTCTCAAATCCTTCTAATCCCACGGGAGTAGTTTATACAGAGCGTGAGTTAAGGAGACTTATCGACTTCGCAAGAAGAAATGATCTATATATTATCTGCGACGAGGTGTATCGAGAAATCGTTTTTGATGAAATAAAGCCTTCTTCAATAATGACGCTTGATTCAGGACAGGACATAATTATCGTTGATAGTATTTCTAAGAGATTCAGCAGCTGTGGCGCAAGAATTGGTTGTGTGGCAACAAAAAACAGTGAGCTTTACAGAACAATGATGAAGTTTGCTCAGGCAAGATTATCTCCTCCAACCATTGCTCAGCTTGGAACAATTGGCCTTCTAACGCTTGGTAAAGAATACACTGATTCGGTGAGAAGAGAGTATGAACTCAGAAGAAATGTGGTCTTTAAAGAACTGAGCAAAATCGATGGAATAGAGATGCAAAAACCCTCTGGTGCTTTCTATATCTCGGTCAAGCTTCCTGTTGAAGACGCTGAAGAATTCGTCAAATGGATGCTTACAGACTTTTCCTATGATGGAAGCACTGTAATGGTGGCGCCGCTGGAGGGATTCTATTCGAGTGAAGGCATTGGACGAAAAGAAGTTAGGATTGCTTATGTTCTTTCTTCAGAAAAGATGAAGATCGCCATTGAAGTATTGGCTTTAGGTCTAAAGGAATATAATCGCTTGTTCGTTTCTGTCTAGTAGACTTTCCAAAAATCGAGCTCTATCGACTATTTCAGAACAAAGGAAGGAGTCCATGGCAGTTATGGATTCCTTTTCTCATTTTAGCGTTGCGGTAAGCATTTTGTCCTTGCTTATTACGAGAATTTTTTACAGGAAAGATGCCATAGATCTAATCTATGAGTATGAAGCATTTCAGACAAAGCAAGCTGGCACGAGCTCTTTTCAACCCTACTAGTTGATGCTACAGCGAGTGAGCAACTTCCCTCCGGTTTAGTGTGTCTGATATCATAGTTACGAAATGATGGGGGGAGGTGGATCATGAAAGTGAAAAACGCGTTATATGCTCAATCCGGGGGCGTTACATCCGTAATCAACGCATCAGCTTATGGGACGATTGTTGCGGCGCTTGAGAGTGAAGGAATCGACAGGATATTTGCCGGAATAAATGGTATCAAAGGAATCCTCAACGAAGAGCTTCTTGACTTGACGGAAGAAACACGGAGTGAGATAGACAGGATTCCCTACACTCCTGGCGCGGTATTCGGCTCTTGCAGAACGAAAATCGACAGCGATGAGGACTTCGATAGATTGTTCAGAGTCTTCGACGCTCATTCCATCCGTTACTTCTTCTATAACGGGGGCAATGATTCAATGGATACCGCCAACAAGATCGATAACAAAGCAAAAGAACTCGGCATTCCATTGCAAGTGATAGGAATACCCAAGACTGTTGATAATGATCTCATGGAAACCGATCACTGTCCTGGATATGGTTCCGCTGCAAGATTCACTGCGATTTCGATAATGGAGGCGACGAGAGATAAGAGATCAATGTACAGCGATTCCACAAAGGTTTTCATTATGGAGTCTATGGGGCGTCATTCAGGCTGGCTTGCTGCTTCAGGTTCACTTGCAAGTAGTGACCGATTCCACGGTCCTCAGATCATACTTTTCCCGGAAGTACCCTTCAACGAAGATGCCTTCATTGCAAAAGTAGATGATGTAATCGTAAGAGAGGGCTATTGTTCGATCGTTGCGTCAGAGGCTCTTAAGAGGCCTGATGGATCATACATATCTACTGCCGGATACTACGATTCCTTCGGAAATGTGCAGCTCGGGAAGATAGGGCAATACCTCGAAAAGACAATTCGCGATTCCTTGAAGTGCAAAGTGCATGTCGCTATCCCGGATTATCTTCAGAGGTCTTCAAGACACATTGCAAGCCTTATAGATTGGCAAGAAGCAGTTGAGGTAGGAGCACTAGCAGTCAGGGAAGCACTAGAAGGGGTAAGCGGAGTGATGGTCTCAATTCGCC
Organism: Mesotoga sp. Brook.08.105.5.1; assembly: GCF_002752635.1. Lineage (NCBI taxonomy): Bacteria > Thermotogati > Thermotogota > Thermotogae > Kosmotogales > Kosmotogaceae > Mesotoga > Mesotoga sp. Brook.08.105.5.1. Next base: position 37,617 of record NZ_AYTW01000036.1, on the reverse strand, counting down.
GATTAAGTAATAGGCCCTATCTGAAGAAATACTGCACAGTTGATCTGGAGAGGATCGCCAACGGAACGAAAGACCTTCCTAAAGAATTCATCTCGGAAGACGGATTTCACGTTACTGAGGAGTTCAGATCCTATGCACTACCGCTCATACAGGGTGAAGCTCCAAATCTCTATCTACATGGTCTGCCCATATACGAGAATCTTGAAAGAAGAAAGGTGGAGAAGCTCCTCTGATATGAAGCTCCCCGTTCCGCATATGGCCGGGACGGGGGCCTTCTCAATTCGTAAGATCTCGGAAAAGTTGAAGATATTGATGTAGATGTCTCGTACTTAGGAAGTCTTTCTTCACTATTTCATATCCCTTGTTCCCCATTTCCTTTGCAAGACCGGGATCATCAAGTATTCTTCCAGTGTACTCAATGGTATCTTCAACGCTTTCAACGAGATAGCCGTTAATTCCGTGGTGAACCTGAAGAGGAATGCCTCCAACGTTTCCCCCAACTACGGGAGTCTTCTTCCACATTGCCTCGCTCACAGTCAAAGCAAAACCCTCGCGAAGTGATTTCTGAAGAACGACTTTGCTTACTCTTTGAGCTGCGTTCACCTCGATATCACTGATATTCTGGAAGTTCGAGAGAACCTTGATGTCGTAATCCATTCCACTGTATCTTAGAAGGTCTTCATAGATCTTCCAGCCCTCAGGATCATCTGAAGCCATCGACCCTATTAGCAGAAGCTGAAGCTCTCTAAACCTCTCCTTCAGCTTTCTATACGCATCTACAACTCCCAACGGATCCTTCCACGGATCGAACCTTGATACTTGAGTTATAACGGGTTTTCCACTCTCGATTCCGAGTTTTCTTAGTGCCTGTTGCATCTCTTCCTTCGACAGTTCCCTGTTCTTGTTGCTTAGAGGATCAATTGAAGGTGGAATTTCGTAGATCTTGTCGATTGAAATCCCGTCTTTAGCATAGTCTTTGAGTGTGAATACAGCTGCATTATAGTAAGACAGGAAGCCGTTTAGATAATCCCAGAAGACCCGATTGGGTGAGGAAGTATCTATGTGACATCTCCATACAAGCCTGCAACTTCCGAAGTCTGCAAAGGCAGGAAGACCTACCGGTTGAGGGTCATGTATCACCGCAATATCGTATTCACCTGGTTTTATGAAACTCGCGTTGTCTTTTGAAACGTTTTCAAAAAGGTCCCTATCTTCATCTGATAGTCGATCCTCCTTACCCTGAAGTGCGTTGTGCATCCTTTTTGTAAGGTCGAAAAACCGAGAAGGAGCGTCAATTACTTTCCAATCGACATTGAGGCCACAGTCTTTCATTAAAGGAATCAGAGTGTGTAGTATTTCCGCCACGCCTCCTCCAAAAGATGTTGCGTTGACATGCAAAACTCTCAGACCCCTGAGTTCGCTCGAAAGCTTAAGAATACTCTCCAATAGATCACTTTCTATAAAAGGCTCATAGTCCTTCAGACTCTTTCTCTGTACTTGCGTAGTCTTCACGTCCACACCTTCTTTCTGCTTTGGCAAAAGGTTAGCTGGTCCCGATTGGGACCAGCTAACCAAGTTAGACAGTTACTAGAAGCCCCAAACTACTTCAAAACCTGTTAGATCTTCCAGATCAAGAGCGAGTTCTTCAAGAGCGTTCTGAGCATCTGCTGTACCCAAGAGGATGTTATGAACCGCCTTGAAGAAGAGAGTAGACACTTCATTATATCGTGGCGCGGTCGCCGTTGAAGGTCTAGCAACGGCATTTATAAACACATCATACAATGAACCAAAAAACGGATTGGCTTTTAGCACTTCGTAATCCGCATAAAGAGCCCCAATTGTGGGGTTAAAGGAGCCTTCTACTGCCCTCATCTTCTGAACTTCATATCCAGCCATGAAGAGCGCCACATCGGCTGCAATTTCCGGATTTCTGCTGTACTTGCTAACCGAGAGCTGCCAACCGCCAAGCGTTGCCGCTCCGCTACCGCTCTTTCCTGCAGGTAGAGGAGAGACGTCAAACTTTCCTGCTACGGCGCTGTCCTCGCCTCTGCTTAGTGAATAAGCGTATGGCCAGTTTCTCATGAAAGCAGCGTTCCCTGTCTGCCATACCGCTCTTGCATCCTCTTCGGCAAATGTCAAGACACCACTTGGAGAAATCGTGCCTACCCAGCCGGCGGCCTTTTCAAGTATCTCAACGGCGTTTGCATTGGCAATTGTTATCTTCTTGTCGGCGCTGATAATCGTACCTGCATCGTTTGAAGCAAGCCATTCAAGAGCGTCACATGTTAAGCCCTCATAGGCGTTTCCCTGCCAAACAAATCCCCAAAAGTCGGGATTTGTTTTCCTCTCGCCTTCCTGTATTATTCTTGCTGTCTCTTCCAGTTCGTCCCAGGTCTTCGGCACAGCAAGCCCATACTTTTCAAGAAGGTCGGTCCTGTAGTAGAGAAGTCCGGCATCCGTGAACCATGGAATGGCAACCAGTTTTCCATCTACTGTGTTATTCTCAACTATTGCCGGAAAGTGCATCGATACAACCTTGTCGGCGTTGTACTCGTAAAGATCTACGAAGTGTTCTGCGAGGTCGCCGGGCCAGATTACGTCCACCTGATAAACGTCAATCTCGGGACTTCTTGCTTCGAGGAACTGGAGATAGAGACCTAGTCTGTCCTGTACCATATCTGGAGTGTCGAGAACTCTTACCGTGACATCCGGATGGATCTCCATATACATCTCAGCAGCCTTCCTTGTTAGCTCGAGTTCCTGACCGACAGCTCCTGCGGCTACCGTAATCACAGTTTGGGAAATGGCCATTAACGCGAATGATACTACCATGAGAGTTAAAAGTACCTTTTTCATAATACCCCTCCTTCAAAAGAGTTTTTTTGAGTTTCATCAATCCTCAAATCTCATTTAGTTACTTTGACTCTTCAAATCACCTCCCGTTAGCATTGAAACGAAACATTCATATAATTTCAGCATCGCTATCCCTTTACCGCCCCGGCAGTCAATCCTTGCACAATTCGTCTTTGGAAGATGAAAACAAGAACTACAACCGGTACTGTAACCACTACTGCGCCAGCCATGATCTCGCCAAAGGGAACCTGTCTCGAGACACTCCCTGTGAACAACGAAATCGCGACGGGAATTGTCCTTGCTTGAGGCGCAATAGTTGTGAATGTAAGAGCAAATATGTACTCGTTCCAAGCAGCTATAAATGCCAGTAATCCTGCTGTTACTAGGGCCGGCGCTGTCAAAGGCAGCAAGATCATATAGAAAGTTTGGAATGGAGTTGCACCGTCGACCCATGCCGACTGCATAATCTCCGTAGGAAGCTCTTTGAAAAAAGCTGTAAGAACCCATGTTGTAAAAGGCAAAGTAAAAATCATATAAGAGAGGATCAAACTCAATCTAGCACCTAGATTCAGCGTTGTGATTACCGCGTATAACCCAGAGAGTACAGTGATTTGAGGAAACATGGTTAGCGAAAGGATTAGATAGAGTGTTATCTTCTTCCCTTTGAACCTAAGTTTTCCCATTGCGTAGGCCGCAAAAGACCCAACTCCTAGAGCAAGAACTGTAGTTAGTCCTGCAACTATGGTGCTGTTCCACAAAGCTCTAACGAAGGTCCCGTCATTGAACACAGCAACATAATTCTGAAGTGTCGGCGAGAACTTTCCATTTCCGTCCACAGGAACAAAAGTAGCGGGGGTCATCTGTAGTTGAGCCTCAGACTTCAGCGAGGAGTTAACTGCCCAGTAGAACGGAAATAGCATGTAAAAGAATATGAACAGTACGAGTACCCAGAAAGCTACTCTCCCTATGAACCAGAGCAATCTATTCTTCTTCATTCTTCATCAACTCCCATAAGCCTCATGTAAATCACAGCGAAGATACCGATTAGGAAGAATATTATTACGCCTATTGCCGAAGCTAGTCCCATATTCCTGTTCCCGATCAGCTGATAATAATTGTATGAGGCCATAGAGTACATCCGGTTGCCCATCAAGACCTGAAATACGTCAAACACTCTTAGGGCGTCAAGCGTTCTGAAGATGAGCGCTACAGCTAACGTAGGCTTTAAAAGCGGCATTGTGATAGAGAGAAACTGTCTAATTCTACTTGCTCCATCAACCCTTCCAGCTTCATAGAGTTCTCTCGGGATAAGCTGCAATCCCGCAAGAATCAGAAGCGCCATGAACGGCGTTGTTTTCCAAACATCTACAGCTATGAGAGTGGGCATTTGCAGACCTGACATACTGAGGAACGAAAGATCTCCATCGCCCAAGCCCAGTCTACTAATGACCATGTTGAAAAGACCAGCTCTCGTTGGTTGAAGCATCCACTCCCATATCCTTGCTGAGACAACGGTAATAACGGCCCAGGGAACAAGCATTGTAGCTCTCATAATTCCTTTCCCCTTGAAGTTGCTGTTCACTACAAGTGCAACTCCAAGACCAAGAATAGTCTCTAGAAAGACCGAAATAACAGTGAAGACCAGCGTATTCCAGATCGCCTTCATGAACTCAGGATCTCTCGCACCTACTACATAACGCCGTCCGAAAAAAGAAAACTGAAACCACTCTCTGTACCTGATCGGACTTCTGGGCAAGACTCTAATCGCTCTTTCATATACTGGTCTACCCGTTGACTCGTCAATCAATGTTTCTCCGGTTGAATCATCTAACACTGCAGGTAGTTCCCGTATTGTAAGCCCGAGCAGACTCTTATAGTTTTCTAGCCCTATGAACTCAGGCGCCTCGTCCTTTCCCGAGGCGAAGACCTTGTCGGTGAGACTCGTGTAGAAAACCTGAAACAGGGGATAAAAAGCAACGGCCGCTAGGATCAGCAGAGCTGGAATAAGCAATTTGTAAGCGGTTCTCTGTTCCTTCTGAGCAAGTGATAGCTTATCTTTCCTGGCCATAAATCCTCCTCACTATTAGAGATAAATCAGGCCGTCCTCCTGCGTTTTAGCTTGGGCAGGAATCTAACCGGCTGAACATACTGTCCTGGTGCTTCTATCTTTTGGATTATCAGCTCCGCTGTTTTCTTCCCCATTTCTTCCATTGGCTGCTCGATTGTAGTCAAACCAGCTCTTTGAGTCCAACTCTGATTATCATATCCCACAAGGAAAAAATCCTTTCCAGGAATCTTCTTCATAGCAGCAGCAGTCTGAAGAACCTCAAGGGCAAAATTGTCGGCCAATGCGAAAATGCCGGGTTTAGTGTTTTCAGAAAGGATCCGTGCAATCTTTTCGTGAGCCGTTTCGAAGAAGAACGATGTGTAGACGAGCCTCTCTGGGTCAAAATCATATCCCTTGTCCCGGAGAATGTCGATAAAGCCCTCAATTCTCTTTTCGAAATTCTCAGTTGCTAGAATAGTGTTTTCTTCCTCAAAAGAGATCACAAAGAAATCTGATGAGCCACACTCAATGAGCAGCTCGGCAGCCATCCTTCCGCCCATGACATTATCCAGATAAACACAGTCGTACTCCTCGGATTGAGCCTCAAAAAAGACTATGTTTGTTCCGAAGTCAATACCGTTCTTAAGCAAGAATTCTGTGTTCATTGTACAAACTACAGCCCCATCTGAGTCATGAAGCAAAGCAAGATCTCTCCTAAGTCTGCTCAGTCTCCTTTCCGAAAACACAGGATAAATTACCATCTCGTAGTTTTTCATGTCGAGATAGTCATCAAACGACTTCATAACTCTCCAATGGAACTCAGTCCTGACTTCCGGCATCAGGAAGAGAATTCTTCTTGTCTTGCCTCCCGCCAGTGTTCTTGCCGTTTGATTCGGTTGATAACCTAATTTCTCAATCGCTCTAACAACCTTAATCCTGGTTGCCTCTTTAACAGAACCGCCATTTAGTACACGCGAAACGGTACCGGTTCCAACTCCGGAAAGAGCTGCAACATCCTTAATAGTTGGCTTCTTCAAAGAGATCGCTCCTATAATCAATAGGAATTTGGAATCGCTTCCATTATAACAATTCAATTAAGTCAGTCAAAACGTGAATATCCTTTATTTGAGTGAATGAAGAATAAATATCGAAGAAAAAGGCAAATTAGCTGTTGTATCCTGCAGATAAATCCTGAGATCTTTCCGTTGCTCACTGTTGCTTCTTGTTGGGCAATCGATTTACTTGATACGCTTCTTCCAACGATTTCAGTGCATTAGTTAAGATTACTGGATCTTATTATTCCTACGCAATCAAGGCCCCTATCCCAATAATTCCTTTCCCTCCGTGGACCAGGATTCCAGAGGATAACTCTCCTGCAAGCAAATTCTCAGAAAGCGAAGAGATTTTCGTTCTGACCCAATCAACCAGGGAGACCGTATTGCTGTCATCTCCAGAATGATACAGAGCAACACAAAGGACTTTCTTTCCTTTGACTGTGTCTAGCAGACGATCTACCATCTTTTCAACGGCCTTTTTCATCCCCCTGGCTTTGCCGGAGAGGGTGAAAACACCACTACTGTCGATTGTTCCTATAGGTTTCACATTGAGTATTTCTCCTACAGAACCCTCAAGCCTTCCTATTCTCCCGCTCTGTTTGAGATACTTCAATGTCGGCAAAGTGAAGAAGACTATGTTCTTGATTCCTGCGCAACTTCTAAGGTCTGATGCGATTACTCTCAAAGAGTCTCCACGTTCTTTCATCTTTATTGCCTTGTAGACAAGCATGGCTATTCCGCCCGAAAGTGACAAAGAATCTACCGATTCTATGACAACCGACTTGCGCTCGCTAGCAAACTGTTCACCTATCGTCTTGAATAAATTATGAGTTCCGCTAAGCCCACCGGAAAGATTGACAACAAGAAGTTCATCGTAACCTCTTGCATACATTGTCTCGAAGGCCTTCATCACGTCACCAGGGCTAGGGAGTGACGTTCTGGCAAAGTTGTCGTCAAGAAAGTCCGCAATTTCGGCCTTGCTTATTTCTACGCCCTCGCGAAAGGACTTTTCTCCCAGAACAACCATCACAGGAACGATGTACACATCTTCTCTTTCAGCCAGCTCCAAAGGAAGATCGACGATTGAGTCACAAATAATTCCTATCATTAATACGCTTCCTCCTCACCAACAACCACGTTTCTTTGCAAACCAAGACTTATTCTGCCATCTGAAGAGAATATCCTGGATTCAACAACATCCCCGGGGTTCAAATATCTCCCGCTCTTCTGCTGATCTCTAACAAAGATCTCCCATCTTTTGGACTCAGAAAGCTGACCAATGAACCACGAACGAAACCCCTTTTTTGTACTGAGTGCGGTCCCTTTCGGAGTACCCGTGAGAATAACGTCTCCAGGGTAAAGATCTGAAAACCGACTCAGCTCCGAAATCGTCTCTGCAGGGCTATAAATCATGCTAGATGTCGAAGCACTCTGCCTGACGGAACCATTTACACTCAGTTCGAGATTGAGATTCGCGACACATTCCGTCTCCTCTTCATCAAACATCGCCATGAACGGACCTATAGGGCAGAAAGTACGATAGCTTTTACCCTTAAAGAACTGAGACTGAGGTAACTGGACATCCCTCGCTGAAACATCATTCGCCATAACGATTCCACCTACGTAAGTAGTGAGTTGCGATGAGTCAACATCGATACTTCGGCTTATTTGAGCTCTGATGACAAGGCCCAGCTCCACTTCATAATCTAGAAGCCGTACCCCAAGTGGCCTAACAATTGGTGAACAAGGATCTGATATTGAAGCAGAGGATTTGTTGAAGAACATGTTGTACTTCTTGTCTTTCTGCCTTGTTCCCGTATCCAGAAGATGATCCAGATAGTTCTTTCCCTGGCAAATAACCCTGCATGGTTTTGTTATAGGAGATAGAACCTCAATCTCGGAGAGAACGATCTTTTCTTCGGAAGCAAGGTCCTTGAGTTGCTTGAGATCCTCAGATACCGAGCTAAGAAAGTCACCCGTCGTTGAACATTCCACATCCAGAGGACGGACAAAACCCTCTTCAACAACTCCCCAGAATTCTTGTCTCTTGCTACTTCTAAATCTTCCAACATGGACTATCACAAGCCCGCCTCCCTCATTTATTATAACCTGAGGCTTCGATCAATGTCTCCGTTTTTCCATTGGCTTCCCATTAATAACAGTCTGCACGGATTTACAGCGAGCAGCTCACAAAGTTAGCCCATAGGTAACCGTTGGCTTTGAGCGGGTATGGCTGTGCTAGAATTGTTCTGAGGTGATTGAATGAGTACTTTCGAGCTCCAGCGTGCGGTCCTTCTTCACTGTGACGAAGCGGCAACAGAGGTCCTTCGAAAATCATTCAAGGACACCACGGTAATCGACTGCCGTGGGTTGGAGAACTTAACTCTGAAGGAAATTCTGAATTCGGAATGTCCAAAGAAGGAGGCTCCCTTGACTTCCGGCGAGGTTCTATGTTATGTGATTTTTAGTGGGTTTGAGAACAGTTATATTGGTCAGATCATTAAACAAATCCGTCGGTATCTTGGGAGAGACTTGGTATTCGCAACCACCACTGAATCGAATATGAACTGGAAGATGAGTGATTTACTTTCTGAATTGGCGGAGGAACACAACTACTTTGTGAAAGCGAGGCGGGAAAAACTTGATGGATAACTTGTTCCATAAACTTGAGGATCTCTCAAAAGTTGAATTAGTAAATCTTCTGAATTCGATTTTTTCGGACTATGTTCTCAGAATGCACTGGACTCTGGAGAGTTTCGAGAGAGATGTGAGAGAGAACAACATATCGCTTTCGGAATCCTTCGTTATGGAAGTAAAGGGAGAGTATGCGGGAGTTGTGCTGTTGAGTTTCAGGGGCAAAAGAGCAAAAATCGACCTGATGGGAGTCTTGTCTTCTTTCAGAAGAGAAGGAATTGGCTTCCGAATGGTCGATGAGGCACTTAAAATCGCAAAGTGGAATGGTTGTGAGCAAATTGTTCTGGAGGTCCCGGAAAAGGATTCTGCAGCAATCGCCTTTTATGAAAAGTATGGCTTCAGGCACAAACGTAATCTGATCACTTTCTTCATCAAAAGACCCGGCACAAAGGGATTCTCACTCAAGAAATCCGATTCAAGCAGAATTATAGAGTGCGCTCTTTCTGCAATTAGCAACTTCAAGAGAAATCCCGAGTGGGAAAGAGAGCCTTCTAGCTTCACTCATCTAGAGCAGTACAACTTTGACTTCGTTGAGAATTCCGAGGGAAAGGAAAGAGGCTACTGCATCTGGCAGGAAAAGGATTCTCTCTTCTATGTGAGAGACGCTGGCCCAGTAAAGAGTTCCTCATATAGGGAAATAATAGGAGGGCTTTGCGGAATCGCTAAGGACAAAGGGCTCACTCCTCTCTTTCCTACCGTTCCGGATGACGATCCGCTATTTCTGGAAGCAACAGAACTCGATCCTGAGGTTTTGCTAAAGCAGAGCGAGATGATTTACAAGATTCATTGAACATCATGAAATTAGTGACTGCCTCATATACCCGAGAATATACTCCACCATCTTGAATCCGTCTTGAGGAGATTTGTGTATCAGGTGTTGAACAAGCCGGCTTCTGTCCAAGAGCACATACTCGGAATTTCTCCGAACAACAACTGTCGTGTCCCACTTACTCTTCGCCAGCAACTGAACTTCGCCGATAGAATTTGGAGATTTAAGCGAGAATAGAACAGAGTTTTCATTCTCTCTTCTTTTCGAGAGAATCATCTCTCCTTTGAGAAGAAAGATAGCACTGCCGGCTCTTTTCCCCTCCTCAACAACAATCTTGTCCGAATCGGTCTTTCTGATTTTCCGTGAGTCCCTTCTCAAATTCCTGAAGAGGTTTGAACTGTAATCGGGTCCCTTATAGAGGAACTTGAATCCCGATTCTAGAAGTCCCATGCGACAAGCAAAGAACCTAGCTATTCCAGCTATCTCGTCTGCCTCTCCTTCAACAATCTCCAGAATCGATGTCAATGCCAGATCTAAAGAGTTATTTAGAAAACAGCTTAATGAATAGTAGAGTTTCACCGGTCTTGACAAAGGTGAGTTCTGATACTGTTCCAGATAACTCTTCAGAACTTCCTGAGCAGATGGGTATTCCCTCCTCTCTATCAGCTTTATGCCCTTTCTGTAAAGAGACTTTTCGCCGAACAATAGTGGAGGGTATTCCTTCAACCAGTGCTGCTTCATGGATACCAAAATCGAAACCAAACCGTCAAGATCAAGACCCTTCGATTCGGAACATGATCTCAAATCTTCTTCGACATTCTGAAGGAACTTCTCGAGTCTCTCCGGCCTGGCAACCAGATATTCTCTGAGCTCATCCCTATCGCCAACAAGAATTGAAGAATCCCCTATGGAAAGAAGATCTCCGCTGTACTTTTCACCAACTATAGACATTGGGTCTGCTAGATCTCCTTCCATATAGACCTTGTCATCCGAATTGAATCCCTTAAGAATAAGGCCACCTGACGAGACAATATAATACAAGTCTGCCTTCTCACCACGACCTGCAAGTTTCGTATCTCCCTCTAGAACAATTTCCCTTATAATCCTTCATCGCCTTTCAGTCTTCCCAAAGTTTCAGTTCCTTAAGTCCGTTCTTAACTATCTTACTTGTATCCCTTGCAATAACGAGTTCTTCGTTCGTAGGAATCACAAAAACCTTGACTCTAGAGTCTGCAGTTGAAATCATTACTTCCTTTCCCCTGGCTCTGTTGTTTTCTTCGTCAAGAGATATCCCAAGGTGGCCAAGATACTTATTTATGATATTGGCTCTCAGATATGCGCTGTTTTCTCCGACTCCAGCTGTGAAGACTATTGCATCGACTCCGTTCATAGCGGCTGCATAAGCACCAATGTACTTAGCCAATCTGTGCTCATATACGTCATGAGCTCGTTTACACAGAGGTTCATTATCAATTGCGCGCATCTCAATGTCTCTCATATCACTGAACTGCCTGTCTGTGAGTCCGTACATACCGCTTTCCTTGTTTAGCAGATTGTTGACTTCGCCAGGTGAGAGCCCTTCTTGTTCTTGCAAGAAAGGCACTATTGCAGGATCAATATCTCCAGAGCGAGTTCCCATAACCAATCCCTCAAGAGGCGTGAACCCCATTGAAGTATCGAAAGATCTGCCATTCTTAACGGCTGTGATCGAAGCGCCATTGCCTATGTGAGCAGTTATTATCTTTAGCTCCTTGAGTGGTTTCCCTAGAATGGATGCAACCCTTTCCGAAACGTATCTGTGGCTTGTGCCATGGAAGCCGTATCTTCTTATTTTATACTTCCTATACAGACCATAAGGTATTGCGTAAAGGTAAGAGGATTCGGGCATTGATTGATGGAATGCCGTATCAAAGACGCCCACTTGAGGAACCGATGGAAGGATCTTCTTTGCAGCAACGATCCCTTCTATGTTCGCCGGATTATGAAGAGGTGCAAGGAAGTTGTTGGATTCTATTTCCTTTATCACTTCATCGTCAATGAGCACTGAAGAAGCAAATCTTTCACCACCGTGGACTACACGATGACCTACCGCTTCAATCTCGTTAATGTCTTTCACAACTCCAGTCTTCTCAGCCTGCAAAACTTCTATTATAAGTTCTAGGCCTTCAGTGTGGTCGGCAATGTCGTTCTCGAACTCAAACTTCTGGTCGCTCTTCTTGTGAGTCAGTTTGGATCCAGGAATTCCTATTCTTTCGAGTAGACCTTTTGCCAGAACATTTTCACTTGCGGCATCGAGAAGCTGGTACTTGATTGAGGACGAGCCGCAATTGATTACAAGAATCTTCATTTGACACCCCCGTTTATGCTTTATTAGAACATCCTAGAAGTCTCAACCTTTCCCTTATCACATTCTTGACCAGTTCTTTCGGTGTCTTGAAGTATTTCCTCGGATCAAACTCCCCAGGATTCTTTGCAAGAAACTCTCTCAACGAAGCGATGAAAGCCATTCTCAAATCTGTATCTGTGTTAACTTTGTTTATTCCGAATTTCACTGATTCAGCAAGAATCTCGCCAGGAACTCCCTTTGCCCCTTTGAAGTCAGCTCCATACTCCTCGGCCAGGTCCTTGACCTCCTTGGGAACGCTCGAAGCTCCATGTAGAACAAGAGGAATACCGGTAAGCTTCTTAACCATCTTCAGTCTCTCAAAGTCAAGTCTCGCTTCTCCTTTGAACTTAAAGGCCCCATGGCTAGTTCCTATAGCAGGAGCAAGAAAGTCCACCCCAGTCTCTTTAACAAACTGCTCTGCCTCCTTGGGATCGACAAGAGCCGCTTCATGGGACTCAACCACAACATTGTCCTCTATCCCAACCAATCTGCCGAGTTCCGCTTCAACCGATACTCCAAGACTGTGGGCAATTTCCACCATTTTCTTCGTCTCTATAACGTTCTTCTCAAAGGGAAATTCGGAAGCATCAATCATTATAGAAGAATAGCCTGCCTGAATGGCGGCCATGAGTATTTTGAAGTTCTTTCCATGATCGACATGTAGTGAAACTGGAATATCGACGGTCTCCGCATAACTCCTTACCATCGAAACAAAAAGCCTTGCTCCCAGCATAACATTGCCGTTTCCTGCATACTTGATTGCACCTTCAGAGGTTTCGATTATCACTGGAGAGCGCTCTTCAACTCCAGCATCGATAATCGCTTGAAGGAATTCTAGATTGTTGATATTTAGTGCTGGTACCGCGTAGGATTCTTTGTTAGCCCTATCAAGTATCAGTTTTGTGTTAACGTAAGGCATTTTTCTCCCTCCAATCTCGTCTCTAGATCAACATTTCATCAAGATTATACCAGCTCAAAACGGCTAAGTTCTATTCCATCGCCCGTTTTCCTCATAAACGTAACCTTCGAGTTGAAGGTTCGTTAACTCAACTATCAAATCTTTGCTAGGTAGTTTCGTTTTGAGAAGAAGCTCTCCAAACGTTAGGGAACCGGTTCCGAGAACTTCTAGAACCTCTGAATCTACACTCCCTTCGTGTAACTCTCCAATGTCAATCTCAGGGAATTCTTCAATTACGTCACCGAATTCCGCAACGAGCTTTGCACCATTCTTTATGAGCCAGTTTGTTCCCTCAGAGTTCTTTCGGTTGATATCCCCGGGAACAGCGTAGACATCTCTTCCATTTTCAAGCGCGAGCCTAGCGGTGATCAAGGAGCCACTTCGTATAGTCGCCTGTACCACTAAGACCGCCCTAGCTAGACCGGCAATTATTCTATTCCTTCTTGGGAAATTCTGTTTCAAGGGGGGCGTTCCAGGCAGATACTCCGAAATTACGCAACCTTTTTCCATGACCGATCTGATAAGAGAGCTGTTTGACGCAGGGTAATAGACGTCGATTCCCGTTCCCAAAACACCTACAGTCGTTCCAGATCCGTCAAGAGCACCAATGTGAGCTTCGGCATCTATTCCGACAGCAAGACCGCTGACTATCGTGATTCCTCTTTCGGAAAGCAACCTTGAGTACTCTCTGGCAACTGAAGTTCCGTACTTGTCGGCCTTCCTTGATCCGACAACCGCTAAGACGCTTTTTGAATCGAGCAATGAGACTTTTCCCCGAAAGAAAAGCACTGAAGGCGGTTCGAAGATGTGCTTCAGAGAATCGGGATACTCCTCATCCCTGTGAGTTATGAAGTTGCCGTATGTTGAAAGAGTTCTAATAACACTGGAGAAATTCCTTGCGAAATTCTTCAGTTTGTTTCTATTCAATTCTATTGGCGAACGAAAAAGCAGAGAGCTATCGAATCCAGAACTCTCTATCTTCTCCATTTCAGAAGGGTTGAAGTCGCCCGAAAGCGCAATTGCAGCATATTCTAGTCTATCCATCACAAAATGAAAGCACTGAGATCCTCGTCGGCCGCGATTTCGCCGATTCTTTCATCAACATACTTCAAATCAATAAGAACTTCATCACTAACGTCCGGAGCCTTAAACGATACCTCTTCTAGAACCTTCTCAACAACCGTGTATAATCTTCTAGCTCCTATGTTCTCTATACTTTCATTAAGATTGTGGGATACCCTGGCTATCTCATTGAGGCCATCTTCGGTGAACTTTACTTCTACACCTTCAGTTTCCAGCAAAGCAACGTATTGTTTCGTTATTGCATTCTTAGGCTCAACCAGGATTCTTAAGAAATCCCCCTGGGTCAACGCGTCAAGCTCAACTCTTATAGGAAACCTTCCCTGAAATTCAGGTATCAAATCAGAGGGTTTTGCCGCATGAAAAGCTCCTGCCGCAATGAAAAGTATGTAATCGGTTCTTATCTGGCCATGTTTGGTTGTGACAGTTGTTCCCTCAATGATCGGCAGTAAATCCCTCTGAACACCCTCGCGAGAGACATCTGGTCCATGGGAACCGCTTCGGAAAGTTATCTTGTCTATCTCATCAATGAATACAATTCCTCTATTTTGAACTCTTTCAATCGCTTCTGCTATGACCTTATCCATATCAAGAAGTTTTTCAGCTTCAACCGGTAAGAGTGCCCTTCGAGCATCGACAATTCTCATTCTCCTCTTTTTCGTCTTCTTCGGCACCATACCTCCCAGAACACCCGACATATCGATTCCCATGTCTTCCATACCGGGAATCATTATCATCGGTTGACTGTGATCCTCTATCTCAACCTCAATATCGAGATCTTCAAGATCTCCGCTTCTCAATCTCTCTCTATAGTCTTCCCTGCGGTCCTTTATTCTTTCAAGTTCCTCCTGACTGGGTTTAGACTGCTGTTGTCCCTGAAATAACTCAAGAATGTTCCTCGGTCCACTTCCTTTCGTCTGAGGACCGGGAACCAGGGCTTCAAGGATTCTCTCCTCAACCTGGAAGATCGCCTTCCCCTCAACCTCGCTGATCTTCTCCTGCTTGACCATATTGACCCCGACTTCAACGAGCTCCCTTATTATCGACTCAACATTCTTTCCAACATAACCAACTTCCGTGAACCTAGTTGCTTCGACCTTAGTAAACGGAGAACCAGTCAACTCCGCCAGTCTTCTTGCTATTTCAGTCTTGCCAACCCCCGTAGGGCCCATCATAAGTATGTTCTTTGGTATTACGTCTTTTCGCATCTCTTCAGGAAGTTTCTGTCTACGGATCCTATTTCTCATGGCTACTGCGACAGCTCTCTTAGCCTTGTCTTGACCTACTATATACTTATCGAGTTCTTCGACTATTCTCTTTGGAGTCAACTCATCCAATTCTTCTCTCTTCATTACTTATCTCCTCCAAGTGTTTCCAGAGTGAAATTCGTGTTGGTGTAGATGCATATCTCACTGGCTATAGTCATTGACCTCCTTGCTATCTCTTCTGCATCGAGATCGCTATTCCTCATCAGAGCTCTTGCAGCAGCAAGTGCGTAAGAACCGCCAGAACCAATTGCCAGCACTTCTTCGTCGGGCTCTATCACTTCGCCATTTCCAGATACGAGAAGAATGCTCTCTTTGTCAGCAACGAGTAGAAGAGCCTGAAGGTTCTTAAGAATCTTGTTTGTTCTCCACTCCTTAGCAAGATTCACGGCTGCTCTCTTAAGATTTGAGTTGACTTCCTTGAGCTTTTCCTCGAATTTCTCGAAGAGAGTCATTGCGTCGGCTACAGAACCCGCGAAACCCGCTAATACCGCTCCATCGCCAAGCTTCCTTACTTTTCTGGCTGTGCCTTTCATCACTGTATCTCCGATCGTGATCTGACCATCTCCTACCATAACAGTATTTCCGTTTCTTCTCAGAACCAGTATCGTTGTACCGTGCATCGTCTTCATGATTACCTCCTGTTCCTCTTCTCAGCAGACTCAATCACTCCCCGAACAATGTCCTCGAAAGACATACCCGCAGCCCTGGCAGACATAGGAAGATCGCTCAGGTCAGTCATTCCAGGTATAGTATTTACCTCGAGAAAGAAGAAAATCTCATCCCTCAGTATTCCATCAATTCTGGCAAGATCCTTGCATCCGAGAAGATCGTAGATTGCAGCAGACTTTTCGATAATCGTTTCATACACGTCATTATTCATTGGAGCCGGGACCACAAAATCCGTCAACCCTGCCGTGTATTTAGCTTCATAATCATAAAAACGTCTCTTCGGTCTTATCTCTAGAATCGGAAGAACCATATGGTCATCTTCCGAATCAATGATAGATATGGTGATTTCTCTTCCTTCTACGTATTCTTCAAGGAGAAGAAAATCGTAAGTGCCAAGAAGTTCCCTTGTTCTTTCCTTCAATACCGCAAGGTCGTCACAGATGAATACGCCGATGCTCGATCCTTCTCTTACCGGCTTCACCACACAGGGAAATGTCTCCCACCCCTCAAGATCGACCTCGCCGCCAATTCTTCTCCATACGGGCAGATCGACGATATCCCTGACAAGCCTGTATGTAATCTCCTTGTCGAAGCAAATTGAACTGGTCCTGGAATCAGAGCCGGTGTAGGGCATTTCTGCCAGCTCTAGCATACCCTGAAGCGTCCCATCTTCACCGAACTTACCATGTAGAGCCAAAAACATGAGGTCTACCTTTAAAGTAAGAAGAGCAGGAATCGTCTCCCTTCTGAGATCAAAGGGCACTACTTCCACACCGAGCTTCTCAAGAGAAGTTACTACGTTCATTCCGCTCTTAATCGAAACGTTTCTCTCATTAGAAAGCCCGCCGTAAACAACGGCAACCCTTCGCTGCATCAAGCTTCTCCCACCTCGAATTCCTTCTTGCAGTTTTCACAGTACTTGACTCTCTTTCCGCCTCGCTTCACCTTGAGGAAGAGATTGGAGCCACAGATCTCGCACTTCTCTTCTGTAGGTTCGTTCCAGAACATTTCCCCACAACTGGAACACTTGTAGTAGTTTTTCCCCTTCTTGCTTCTAAGCTTTTCAACAACCCCGCCGCATTTCGGGCAATGTGCATCAATCCTGACGTTCCTTGTGTACTTGCATTTCGGATAGGCAGAACAGGCAATGAATTCTCCGTATCTTCCTTTTCTCTTAACCAAATTGGATCCGCATTCGGGACAGCTTTCATCTATCTCAACTTCTAATTTCTGATTCGGGGCAACATCTTTCAGAAGAACTTTTCCATCGATAACACAGGTGAAGGACGTCATGTCCACAGACTCGTTTTTGTCGCAAGACTGACACTTAAGATATCCGCCGTACCTTCCGAATACAACCTTGAAGGCTCCGCCGCAAGAACACTCCCTATCGGTCTCGAATTCGATTCTTAGCTCTCCCTTCTTGATCTTCTTGTCAATCTGATCAAGATCTATTCTAAAACCTTCATAGAAATCGTGAACAACATCTCGCCACTTTTTTGATCCGTTTTCAACACCATCGAGTTCTTCTTCCATGTTTGCTGTGAAATTCGTGTTAACAACATCCGGAAAATACTCGTTTAAGAACTCATTAACAATAGAGCCCAGCAATGTCGGTCTTAGTTCTCTAGATTGTCTCAGCACATATTTCCTGTCGAGAAGTGTGGAAATTATCGTTGCATATGTTGACGGACGCCCTATACCTCTCTTCTCAAGTTCTTTAACCAGGGAGGCCTCACTGAATCTGGAAGGCGGTTTGGTTGTATCCTCTTCCCATTCTAGTTTGGAAGGCTTGACTAATTCTCCCTTTTTGTAGTCGTGGCCAATTTCGCTCTTTGAGGATCTTGAGATAATCCTTTCAAACCCGTCGAATAGTTTTCTTTCTCCGGTCAAACTCAGAATGTACTTGCCGCTTTCGTCAGCCAATTCAACATCTGTCACCGCATACTCTGCACTCGCCATCTGAGAAGCAATGAATCTATTCCATATTAGGACATAGAGACGGAGATTATCTCCTGACAGTAGCTTCTTGGCCATCTCCGGATCATTTTCGGGATATGTTGGTCTGATCGCTTCATGAGCATCCTGAATTTTCTTACCTTTACCGCCTGATCTAACGGGACCGACGTATTCGCTTCCGAAGCTGTTGCTGATTATCTCTACTGCCTTATCTCTTGCCTGACTCGAAATCCTTGTGGAGTCTGTTCTCATGTATGTGATGAAGGCTATCTGGCCCTGATCCGTCTCAATTCCTTCATACAGCTGTTGAGCAACTTTCATGGTCTTGCTGGCGCTCCATCCTAGCTCCCCATTCGCGCTTTGTTGAAGAGTTGAAGTAATAAAAGGCATCGGAGCGCTTCTCTTGGAAGTTCGTTTCTTAACATCCTTAACACGGAGAACGCTTTTCGAGAGCTCTTCAATGATCTCATCTCTCTTTTCTTCAGTAGTCACGGATTTGTTGTTAAACTTCTTTCCTTCAATTTGCGAAAGAGCGAACCGATCCTCGGCAGTCTTAGCAAAAATCTTGAAAAATCTGTGCGGAACAAAGACTGCGATCTTCTTCTCAAGCTCAACCATTAACTTCAGAGCCACCGACTGAACTCTGCCGGCGCTCAAACCCTTAGTCATAGTTCTCCATAGAAGCGGGCTTATCTTGTAGCCCACAATTCTGTCCAGAACCCTTCTAGCTACTTGAGCTTCAACCTTTGACATGTCGATATTTCTTGGACTAAGAATTGCGCTCTTTATTGCAGATTCAGTAATCTCGTTGAAGACTATCCTGTTCTTTTCATCTCTGGGAAGGCCAAGAAGCTCTGAAATATGCCACGCAATAGCCTCTCCTTCACGGTCAAGGTCAGAAGCCAGAAAGACTTTCTTGCCTTTTGACTTCTTTTTGAGTTCCTGTACAACTTTTTCCTTCCCTTTCAGGACTTCATATGTGGGTTCGAAATTCTCAGGATTCAATCCGAGATTAGATTCGGGGAGATCCCTAACATGTCCCTTTGAAGCTGCAACTTCGTAGTTTTTTCCCAAGTATCTACCAATCGTCTTCGCCTTTGCGGGCGACTCAACTATAACAAGCTTGTCAGGCAAGATATCACTCCCAATTCCTCAGTCACCTGATCTTCTGTTCTTCATGAAGACCCTTCTATTCAGAAAACGATCATAGTTGCTCCAAGAAGCCGTTGACCCGTTGAATTCTCTCTCTTCAATCTCACGAAACTGGGCAACTTTGGAATCGAGGTCGTCGGCCATGTGAAGAACAATCGCTTCAGTTGTCTTTGGAATAACAGGGGAACCCCACTCCATCTCTCCGTGATGAGATAGAAGAAGATGTTTGATCTCGGTTTGAAGATAGCGCGGGAAGCCCTGTATCTTCGCTATTGCTCTGCCTACCATCTCAATTCCCATAGCGATATGACCAACAAGCTCACCGTCGTTAGTTCGATCGATTCCGGCAGGCGTTACCGCGTATTCATAAACTTTGCCTATATCATGCAGCAATGCACCTGCTATCAGAAGATCCCCGTCTATAGAATCACTGTACTTCGTTGCGAAGAAAACGCAAAGCTCTGCAACAGACATTGTATGCTCCAGAAGACCACCCTTGTAAGCATGGTGTACCTTTGCCGCTGCAGGGGAGATAATGAACTTCTCAATGAACTTCTTATCGTTTTCGAAGATATCTCTCAGCAAGGCCTTGATATGCTCTTCACTCATATTGTTTATAAGACCCAAAAGTTCATCATACATCTGCGGGATATCTTTGGTTGTTACAGCCATGAATCTTTCGGGATCATACTGTCCGATTTCTAGAACTTGAATACCTTCCGAATCAAGATTCAGCTGCTGCCTATCTTCATATACAACTACCCGCCCCGAGATTCTTACAACGGTTCCCTGTTCCAGAGTGTCATCGTTGTGCTCTGCGTTGAACCAATCGATAGCTCTTATCGCGCCTGTCTTGTCAGAAAGAGTGAGAAGAAGGAATTTCTTCCCATCTCGAGCCTCCTGAATTCTCTTAGAATGAACCTTAAATATTGAAAGGACAGAACTTCCCGGGCGCAGGTCTGAAACAAACGGAAGACCGTCCTTATTAGTTTTATCCTGGTCGTCATTTATCTGACTAAGAATCTCATTTCCTATTATGTCGCGGAGTTTCATAATCTTCTCCTTTCCAATAGATCCTGGGAACTCTAGAAGTGATAGAGCAAACCACTTCGTAATTTATGGTACCGCACAGTTCTGCAATTTCCTCCGCAGTTATCGTCTCTTCTTTCTGTGAACCGATTATAACTACTTCGTCTCCCACCGACAGCTTACTATCGACATGTGATACGTCAACCACAAATTGATCCATGCAAACCCTACCCAGGACTCTACATCTCCTGCCCGCAATAATAACACAACCTCTGTTAGAGAGCAGTCTATTAAAGCCGTCTGCATAGCCAACAGGAATAGTGGCAACAAGCATCTCTCGTCCGGCAACAAAGGTTCTTCCATAACTAACCGAATCACCGGCTCGAATCTTCTTTAGGAAGGAAATGCAGGTTTTCCACTCGATTATCGGCTTGAGATTGTAGTCAATAACGCTCGATGGCTGAAGACCATATGTTGCAATACCCACTCTAACATAATCGTAGTCTTTGTTATCAAGAAAGATGGTACCGGCACTATTCGAAATGTGAACCACGAAGTCCCTGCCCCTGCTCTTACCAATGCCCTGGAGGAACTTTCTGAACTCCTCACTCTGCTCGGAAACGAAATCGCTATCCTTTTCATCGGCGGTAGCAAAGTGTGTGTAAGCACCCGTTATCTTAATTCCATTAGCGACCGCCGACTCATATAACTTGATCGATTCTTCCCATTTCATCCCAAGCCGTCTCATCCCTGTATCTACTGCAATCTCAAAATCAGGAAGGGTTTCGTTGAGGCCAGAAATGCTATCAAGCTGACCGGAGGAAAAGAGCGACAATGTAAGACCGTACTCCTTTGCAGCAAGTATCTCTTCATTATCCACATAGTTCAGGACAAGAATCGGAAGAGATATTCCGCTCTCTCGAAGCTTTATCCCCTCTTCAAGAAAAGCAACTGCAAGCCTTTCAACGCCAGCTTCCTCGGCTACTTTGGACAGCTGTTCAGCGCCATGGCCGTACGCATCTGCTTTCACAACTGCCATCAGTCTCGCTGGATATGCTTTCCCAGCTAAATAAAGAAGATTCTGTCTATAGGCAGACAGATTTACTAAGGCGTAGGTCTTTCTACTATTCATGGAATACCTTTTTGGCAAAACACGCTCGGTATGCTATAACTAAATTGCTCTTGTGACTTTCCCAGCTTTAAGGCACTTCACACAAACATTAATTCTCTTTACCTCACCATCAACTACGGCACGGACTTTGTGAACATTCGGCTTCCACCAGCGCTTGGCCTTTTTATTTGAGTGAGAGACCATATTTCCGGTTCTTGGTGCCTTACCACAAACTTCACAAACTTTGGACATTTGATTTGTCCTCCTCTCGATTCGCAATACAATTCATTATAGTAAAGAAAGATCAGCTTTTCAACTCGCTTGGGAGGTTTCACTTCTTGAAATGTCGTTGACTTTCATGTTTGTCACAAGCATAATCTTAGTTATGAAGAAGATAATACCTGCGATTCTGTCAATCACATACGTGATTGCAACAGTCTACTTTTATTTGAGACCGGGAGTACAAACTTTTGTAGTTGGAAGCGACAAGTTCCTTCATTTCGTAGGATTCTTCTCCGGAGGTGTTCTTCTGATTCTGATTTCAAGAATCGGAGCCAGCCGTCTGAACAGGCTTGCCCTTGGGTTCTTCTTGGTGATTGGACCTTTAGTCCTCGAATCTCTTCAAATCATATCTCCTTACAGACAGTTCGACACTCTGGATATCTTGTTCAACTACCTTGGCTGGATTGTTCCTGCAACCGTTTTTTCGATTGTTGAACGCTGCATGGTTCTACTGAAAAACAGAGATTCTCATTGATAAAACCACTTGATCAGCAACGTCCAACTTTCAACGCAGACCTTCAAATTATTCTTCTAATAAGCTAAGATGATATACTTCTTTTTGATCGTGAGGGGAGGTGTAATTCTTGAAAGAGAGAAACTCAGTGAAGTTGCTATCAATCTTTCTGATATCGTTTATGATAAGCCTTTCGCCCATGGTCGTTATGGCAGAGCCATCTATTATGGTTAATACTCATTATGTTTCTCCGGATGCTACACCTTCCGGGTTTCCAGCCCTCATAGTAGGGACTGTGAACAACTTTGATCTCCTTATTTTGAAAGAAGGTCTTCTTGAAAGAGTAGTTTTGGAAGGAATCGAGATTCCGAAGTATGACTGGTCAAGACTTCATAGCAGAGCGCTTCTTAGTCTTCTAAGAAGTACAATAGGGTCTTGGGCAAGGATCCAGAAGATATCTTCTGAAGAACCTTCTTCTGCTTACGTATGGATCTCGATCGAAGATGAAGTCTATCTACTTCAATCAATAATCGTATCAAGCGGTCTTGCTATTTCCGTTGCAGATGGAGAAATCGAACTGAGTTATGCCGAGGAATACGCTTCCAAGGAGAAACTGGGTATCTGGGCAGATGAAGCAAACTCTCTGGAATCACGAATAGAAGAAGATTATGGGCAAGAAGATCAGCCGCCTGTCCAAGACTCGTCAGTCCAGAATGCAAAACTCGTGATTTCAGAAATCAAGATCTTCGATAACGGCGAGTATGCCCTTATAGTCCTAGCCGCTGAAGAGAGAGGAAGTTCAGAAGGTTATTCAATCTCGATAGTCTCAAAGTCAGATAGAAGTGTTGATGAGGATGTCTTCTTCTTCGCTTCAGGAAAAGAGGCTGAAGTCCACGAGCAAATAACAATACTTGTAACACTTGACAGATCACGAACCGTTTCTTATGAGTATGATTTTCTCTGGGAAAGCTTCCTTGATCCTAGAGGAGGCTACCTGAGGGTAAGGGCTCCAAGTGGTAGCGAAACCCTTTTCGAATATGAATACGATAGAAGAATTAGTGGCTTCATTGTAACCCCACTTAACTGAGGGAGGCTTTATAATGAAAAGAGTGTTGTTCTTCTTGGTAATTATCTTCGGAACAACGATTTTTGCTTTTACAGGAGAAAGCATGGGGAAAAGTTCAGCTGATTACAGCGCAGAAACTGTAATTATAATCCACTATCATAGGTACGATAACAACTACGACGGTTGGAATCTCTGGGTATGGCCCGATAAACCAAAGAGCATGGATGGAAAGTCATATTCTTTCGACAAAATCGACGATTTCGGAGTCACTTCGATAGTAAGGCTTCCCGACAAACATTCGAGACTCGGATTCATTGTTAGACTTCGCGAGTGGGAAAAAAAGGACATAGCCGTTGATAGATTTGTAGATATTCCTGAATCCGGTGTAGTAGAGATTTGGGTAGTTGAGGGTGAAGAAGAATTCTTGTTCGATCCGGAAAAGATAGATCTTACACCAAAAGTTAAGATCGCTTTCCTGGATTCATTGACTGAGATTCTGGCCTCTCTATCCGCCCCGGTTGACACTAAAACGGCAGCTCCAAAAGTTACCTTGAACGGCTCTGTTCTCAAAATCGAGAGGTTTGAGAAGGCTGATCCGACAGACATATCAACCACAAACTACGTGAAGATTGTGCTTTCCGAACCGATTGCCGCTGAAAACGTGAACAAACAACTCTCTCTAGAGATCGAAGGGTTTCTGTCAAGCGAAGTGATCATTAGAAAGGCGCTGGATGATCCACAGTTTTACTACGACAAAGAACTTGGATCAATCTACTCGGAGAGTAAAACAGTATTCAGAGTTTGGTCTCCCGTATCTTCTTCGGCTACAGTCATACTCTTTGAAGACCTCTATTCCGAAGTCTACACAGAGGTCCCCATGAGCAAAATCGAGGCAGGTGTGTGGGAAGCGACGGTTGAGGGTGATCAGCATTTAAAAGCCTACAAGTACCGGTTTTTCTCTTACGGTAAGGAAAGAGAGACTGTAGACATCTACTCTAGAGCAGTAACTAGAAACAGCGAGAGATCAGTCGTAATCGATCATAACAAGGCAGTGTTCGATGGCTGGACAGGCCATAAAATCCCGCCTTTTGCGAAGCCGGAGGACGCGGTTATTTACGAGATCCATGTTGGCGATATGACATCAGACTCAAATACCGACATAGAGAGTAAAGGAAAGTACCTGGGACTAACCGAAAGAGGAAAGACTGGGCCTGATGGGGTCACCGCCGGACTGGATCATATAATTGAACTTGGCGTAACTCACGTTCATATTATGCCATTCAATGACATTCACTATATCGATGAGGGCGTTGACGGACAATACGGCTGGGGGTATGATCCATATCTATACATGGTTCCGGAAGGACACTATAGCACAGATCCCTATGACCCACTAAGCAGGATTGCTGAGTCGAAAATGATGATCAAAGCCTTCCACGATAATGGAATCAGGGTGATTCTTGATACAGTATATAACCATACTGCAACAACAGGTTCTTCCTCACCATTTGACCAGACTGTTCCCTATTACTTCTACAGAACGGACAGAACAGGCGACTATCTTAATGGAACTGGGGTTGGAAACGAAATAGCTACCGAAAGGCCGATGATGAGGAAGCATATTCTCGATACAGTAAAGATGTGGGTCCAAGATTACCGAATCGACGGTTTTAGGTTTGATCTGATGGGTTTGATAGACCGCGACACTGTTCTTGCAATAGACAGAGAACTACATGCTATTGATGAATCGATTCTCCTATACGGTGAACCTTGGGGAGGCTGGGGAGCAACGATCACCTTTGGCAAGGGAGATCAGAGGGGTACCGGAGTAGCGGTCTTCAATGATAATCTTCGCGATGCGATAAGAGGTAGCGTTTTCGATCCAAAGGTAAAGGGTTTTGCACTTGGAAGCCGCGCAAAAGAACGAAGGATAATGCGTGGAATTGTAGGTAGTATTGATTACAGCAACGATATTAAGGACTTTGCTGATGACCCGGCAGAGACAATAAACTATGTTTCGGCTCATGACAATCAGACACTCTGGGACAAGAACAGTGCAGCGATGCCCGATGCCCCAAAAGAGCTCCTGATTAGTGCTCAGAAGCTTTCAAACGCCATTGTTATTCTTTCGCAGGGGATTCCGTTCCTACATGGAGGAGTTGATTTTGCGCGCACGAAATACGGAAACGAGAACAGTTACAACGCTGGGGTAGAGCTGAACAAGATGGACTATTCCAGAAAAGCGGAATTCATTGACCTGTTCGAGTACTACAAGGCTCTGATACACCTGAGGAACAATCATCCCGCATTCAGGATGGGCTCAGCCGAAGAAATAAGCAAAAATCTCAAATTCCTAGACGCTCCTAGGAACATAGTCGCTTTCACTATAGATGGCAGAGCGGTAGGCGATTCTTGGGATGAAATTCTCGTAATCTTCAACGGTAATCTTGAACCAAGCGAGATAAACTTACCAGATGAAAGCTGGAATCTTGTTGCTGACAAAGACAGAGTCTCAGAAGATGCGTTTGAAAGGCTGTCCGGAAAGGTAATACTTGCACCGGTATCCACTTATATCCTTCACAAGTGATTTCGGAGGTGTGTTATGTACAGCTGCAAGATAATCAGAATACTTGAGTCAGGCTTCTTTGAGGAAATCTCTCGGTCAATAGAAATCTCAAAGAGAATTCTTGAAGACCATGATTTCACGTATACCGGCTCCACTGATGTCGCTCCAGTAATGAGCGACCTGAAAGAAGCGATATATGCAGACTCCTGTTCAAACGATGTTGTTCTGGTTCTTGGAGGAACTGGTCTATACAGAGAAGACATTGGTCCTGAGGTTGTCTTATCTCTTGTAGACAAGAGAGCAACAGGAATCGAGACTGCCATGTTGAGAAACGCAATTGTTGCCGATCCATCTCTGTGTCTTTACAGGGTGGGAGCAGGAACGATAAAAGACTCAATAGTACTTTCTGTACCAGGATATCATGAGACAGTTCATTACTATCTGGAGGCTGTTCTGGATTACCTGAAACCTTTTTTTGATGGACTGAGGGCGCCGGAGAAGATTCTTGGCAATGATGTCAATGTAAATTTGTGATACGGTGAGCAATCACGAGAAAATCGCTTCTTATTGTCATTTCGGATTTTTGATATAGATCTTTACTAAGTCTTGAGTGTAAGGGAGTACTGAATTCATATGATGTTTTCAAAAGTTAGTGGAAAATACGTTTCTGTTGAGGGTGTAATCGGGGTTGGTAAAACTACCCTGGTCAAATTGCTATCTCAGAAGTACACGATGCCCACTGTACTGGAAGTAGTCGAGGAAAATCCTTTTCTCACGAACTTCTACGAAGACATGGACAGGTGGGCCTTTCAAACTCAACTCTTCTTCTTGATAAGCCGATTTGATCAACAGTCACTACTGAAAAAGGCGGCTTCTCAAGGCCAAGGAGTAATCTCCGACTATGCATTTGTGAAGGATCACTTGTTCGCTTCGCTAACTCTGAAAGGCGAACAGCTAAGACTCTATGAGAAGATCTTCAATGCTCTTAAAGAGCAGGTCCTCCATCCCGACCTCATAGTCTATCTCTTTGCTGAGGTAGACATTTTGATGAACAGAATCGCTTTGAGGGACAGACCCTTCGAGAGAAGAATGGACAGAACTTACATAGCAATGCTTGGAGACGCGTATGAAGAATATATGAAAGACGTGAAGGAAAGCAAAGTGCTCAGGATAGATACGTCAAACATCGACTTTGTGAGGAACCATGATGACCTTAACACTATTTTCAACAGAATAGAGGCATGTTTATGATTATTGGAATTTGCGGAAACATTGGAGCAGGAAAATCATCTCTCACCTCGCTTCTTGAGGAGACTCTGGGATTCAGAGGGGTCTACGAAGCAGTGGATGAAAACCCGTTTCTGAAGGATTTTTACTCCAACATGGAGCGATGGGCCTTCCACTCGCAACTATTTTTTTTGATAAAGAGATTCGACTTCCTCAAGAGAGTCGTGACAGAGGGCGCAGTGATTCTTCAAGACAGAACTATATATGAGGACGTTGAGATATTTGCTCGCAATCTTCAGCTTATGGGTTATATCGATGAAAGGGACTGGCAATTATACATGGACACTTACCAGACACTTTCTGAACATCTGACGGCCCCAGACGGAATTGTCTATCTTAAGTGCTCGAAGAACGTGTTGTTGAAGAGAATAAGGAAGAGAGGGCGTGGTTTCGAGAGTGGTGTCAGCGAGGACTACATCGAAAGACTGAATGGTCTTTACAGCGAATGGATCAACAGCGTCACCTTCTGTCGTAAGTTAGTTATTGACGGAGATAGATATGATTTCATAGAGAGTCCTCAAGACAGAGAAGACGTTCTTCACCTGATTTCAAGGTTCACGGCTGAGCTTGTGGCAGGAGTGCAGTCTAGGTTGTTTTCCAGATAGCTTCAATTGAAGATACATCTATGTATTCTATTCCTGCAGCCGTGCAAACACCGTCCATGGTAATATCGTTCCCAATCATCACGCAGTTCTTTGCCTCGAGGTTATTTATCTCAAGAATCTCACGATAGTATCTAACATCGGGTTTCACATAATGAGAGTTTTCCATTGTAGTTACATAATCGATGAATCCGCTTTCTAATCCTACCCACTGTAATCTTTTGTTAATAGCCTTCTCGGGGAATATCGGATTTGTAGCGATAATAATCTCGCTTCCTGCCCTTTTCAGGTTTTTAAGTGACTTAACAACCCTTTCGCGCGGTACAATCAGTTCCTGAAGCCTATTGTACTCACTGTCATAGAAGTTGTTGAAGAACAGTTCATACCATTTCCTGTTCCTGTCAAACTGCCCCATAGAATCGGTGAACTTCTCCATGAAATGATCGTAGTTATTTACTAGTCCGTCTCTTTCACCGAAAAGACTCTTCAGCGATGTGTGCAGAGATGCCATGAATCTTTCGAAATCGACTCTACCCTCAGCAAAGTCTGCTATTAGCTGAAAATAACGTCTGGCAAAATCCTCGTCAGAAACAGAACTTAGCGTCCCATCAAGATCAAACAGATATGTTGTTAACCTTTTCAAATCTCCACTCCTATCGCAAGTTTCTTTTTCGCAAATGCCTGTAAGAAATCACAATTTCCGGCAGTCCCTATAGAAACATTTCACATTTTAAGATTATCATGATCGGACATATACTGCCAGACCTTCCACCTTGACAGTGAAGATCTCTTCACTTTCAGTTCAGACATTGACCCGGCAAGACCAGCAAGAATAGAGGATAATGAACAGAGCTCTTCGCTGAGCAAGCTGAAGTGAGTGACACAGTCAAGAGACGAGTAACTTCATTCATGCTCTCAGATAATGGCATCATCACTCTTTCTGAGCAATATAGGAGAAGAGTTCCTTCAACGTATGACTCAAATACACGTAACAAATGTTACCGAGTAAAGCTGTCACTTTTGGTAGAGTATTAATGAACAAACGGGAGGTGTCGATATGGGAAGGAAGATAACAGATAGCGTTACATGGGTCGGCAAGATCGATTGGGAACTTAAGAAGTTTCACGGAGAAGATTATTCGACTCACAGAGGGTCAAGTTACAACTCTTACCTAATATGGGACGAGAAGACAGCCCTGATAGATACAGTATGGGCACCCTTTGCAGAGGAATTTGTGGAGAACCTGAAGAAGGAGATTGATCTGTCCGAGATTGACTATGTCATTGCGAACCATGGGGAGATTGATCACAGCGGCGGTCTCGTTGCACTAATGAGAGAGATTCCAGACACGCCAATCTACTGCACGGCTAATGCGGTGAAGTCTCTTAAAGGGCAGTTCCATAAGGACTGGAATTTCGTGACAGTGAAGACGGGCGACACTCTCACTCTCGGCAAGAAGACCCTAACCTTTGTGGAAGCGCCTATGCTTCACTGGCCAGATTCAATGTTCGAGTACCTTGACGGAGATGCGATACTGTTTAGTAATGACGCATTTGGACAGCACTACGCCACAGAGCTTCTGTACAACGATCTTGTGGATCAAGCCGAGCTGTATCAAGAGGCAGTGAAGTATTATGCCAACATTCTAACTCCTTTCAGCAAGCTCGTAATCAGAAAGATAGAAGAAGTTCTTTCCTTCAATTTACCGGTGAACATGATATGCCCTAGCCATGGGATTATCTGGAGAGAAGATCCGACACAGATAGTCAAAAAGTATCTGCAGTGGGCAAACGACTACCAGGAAGATCAGGTGACTATCGTCTACGATACTATGTGGGAAGGCACGAAGATGATGGCTGAAGCCATTGCCGATGGTATAGGAAGAGTAAGCAAAAACACGGCTTTGAAACTCTACAACGCTGGTAAAACAGACAAAAACGACATTGTAACAGAGATATTCAAGTCGAAGGCTGTTCTCTTTGGCTCTCCGACAGTCAATAAGGGAATCCTCGCACCTCTTTCCGGCATGCTTCATGAAGTGAAGGGACTGGCTTTTAAGAACAAGAAGGCAGCGGTGTTCGGCACTTATGGATGGAGTGGAGAATCAGTAGAAGTCCTGGGAAAGATGGTGGAAGAAGCCGGATTTGAAGTAGTCCAGGCTGGCCTGAAGAAAATGTGGTCCCCCGACGACGCAAACTTGACCGACTGCAGAGAGTTCGGTTCTGAATTTGCTTCTAAGCTCTGATATACCCCTAAGCTTTGAGTAGTGTTCTCAATTTGTGAAACGTTTCGTCTTCCAGGAGGTAGTAAGATTTTTTCAGTGCCGCCTCCTGGTATGCTTCTAGAAATGCGACTGCGTCGCCAATTGTCTCCACAAGTCTTTTCTTGCCTACCTCTTTCTCTATTTCCATGGCCATTTTCATCCCCACCGGAACCAAACTACCGATACCGAACCAACTTCTCTCCATAATCATTCTAGCTTCATCGTCGAAATACTCTTCTGCACAAGACTAAGGAAGACTTCCTGAAGCAACTCGAGATGTTTCTCAAAACCTTCCATGACTTTCGATCTCGACAGTGTAACACGTCTCATCGCAGGTATCTTCGATGAATCACTAACAAGGTTCGCTATTTCTTCGTACTCCATACTCACAAATCTCTACACGAGCTGATCAAGAGGAGTCTCGTCAAACACAATCCTTTCGTCAGTGATAGAGTTTCTTCCGATGTGATGTGCCTCATGAGCCAAAACTTCCTCAATCGCATCGAAACCTATATCCAAGGCAAAAACAGGATCGAACTAGACTCCCCTATGATCGGCATTCGCATTGTAAGGCATCGGAATGAGATAGACGTTAAAACCCTCAAAAGACACTTGATCCGGAAGGTACATCTTCGCCTTTGAGATGGCTGAAGATCTTATCTTTGATTCGTTTTTCACAATTAGGTCCAGAAAGACCCTCAACTCGGGCCTTCTCTCCCTGATCTTGTCCAACTATGTTATGAGCTCTGTGCAATCCTTCGAAAGACCCGAAAGTGTCCTCCCTCCGGGAAATGGCAGCAAGCAAGCATTCCTTTGTCTCAGAAGCGTGCACATGAAACTGTGTAAACATGTTCGAAAGAGGTGAATCGAGAACCTTACTCGCTTTCTCCTTGCAAGAACCTCTACCGGAATCTACCAGATCAATGAGAGCGAAGATCTCCTCTGTATGAATCCAGCTCAATTGAATCCCCCCCGTGAAGTCGTCAATAGGCAAGAGATACTATACCATCAATCTTGGCGAGGCATAGAAGCTAGCGGGTCAGTCCCACACCTCTGTGTACCTGAAACAATGCACTAAGTGATCGTTCACCAACCCGGTTGCCTGCATAAGAGCATAGACGATTGTCGGCCCAACGAAAGTAAATCCGCGCTGTTTGAGTGAGCGAGATATCTCAGCGGACTTTTCAGTAAGAGGCGGAATCTCAGAAAGACTTTCCCATTTGTTGACTATAGGTCTATTTCCGACAAAACCCCAGATGTAAGTATCGAAAGCGCCAAATTCAGCTTCAATCTCTAAAAATCTCTTTGCGTTGTTTATTGCCGATTCAATCTTTCTCCTGTTCCTGATTATACCCGCGTTCTTGAACAACTCTTCGACTTCGCCACTTCCAAAATCAGCCACCACACGAGGAACGAATCCAGCAAAGGCTTCTCTATAGCTCTCTCGCTTTTTGAGCACAGTGTGCCAATTAAGACCAGCCTGGGCCCCTTCAAGAATTAAGAACTCAAACCACTTCTTGTCGTCATGAACTGGAACTCCCCATTCTCTATCATGATATTCAATATACAATTCGTCTACTTCTGACCATGGACAGCGTTCAATTTCCGACATAGTAATCACTCCGTCACCCAAATACTTTTTCCAAATGACTCGGCTGGGGCATCTGTTGAAGATTCACGCCAAGAAGAGAAGAGATCATTTTCATGTGATCATCTAGTTTTTGAAAGAACAGGTTCATCTATCTATACATATTCACCTTCTGAATCGAATATCTCCCCGACAACCGCTTTGGCCTGTTCGTAGGATTTCGTTCTAGGATCTCTCAACAGTATTTCGATTATAAGTTCGGGATTTCTTTCGTTGAATGCCTCAAGTGCCCACTCCATTCTCAGTATTCTTGGTTTCAGATACCATTGAACAACTCTCTCAGGCAAGGCAGGTTCAATCTCTTCTATATGGATTCCATCACTATCAACGATTGCCGGAACTTCAACGGCAACATCGTCATCAATCCCTTTAATCGCACCCTGATTAAGAGTGTTGACAATGAATCTCGCAGAGTTTCCGTTGACAATCGCATCAATAAAAGGTATATGCTGCTCACCGCTCATTGAATTCCTATCATATAGTTGGGCAGCTTCTCTTGTGAAATCGCCCGAAAGACCTTTCGATCCCTCGATTATAAGCTTCTCCAGACTCGCTCCGGGAAACTGTTCGATAGCTTTCGAAAGCGCTATGGTTGCGTTCGTGACTTCACCCAGCTGCTCCTTGTACCACTTCCACCCCAGTTCTGAGTCGGGACTGCCCCACGGACTTCCATACCACTTCTCCAGAGTATCTTGATCATAATGGTACTTCCAGCTGCTGTTTCGAACCGTGTCTCCAATAGGAACCAGACCATAGAATGAATACATGTCAATCGTCGCGGGAGACATCTGAACATTGAAAGGATTAGACGGCCTGAACTCACTCGCATCGAATTTCGAAGCGTATTTCTCGAATAATGGATACAAGTCCTCTCCTCTTCTTCTAAACCTATTGAGCCATATTCCGTGGTTGACACCGGCAACCTGCCAGTCTAATTCATCTTTGTGAACACCAAGGGTCTCTGCAACTTCCATAACATCGTAATGACCGTGACAGAATCCGATCATTCTGATCTTTGATTTTCTTCTTATGAGCGTGGTCCCTTCGAATACCGGGTTAGCCGCCTGAAGCATCCATGCTTCCGGCGCCAGTCTTTCCATGGTCTCGGCAATCTTCAAAAAGAACGAAAGCTGATTCCAATTTGTCAGTGTGTAGTAGTCTGAAACCATGTTGAATTCCTGTGTGTCTATCCCTCTATAGTAACCATGCTTCTCTCCGATTGTCCTGATTCTGTCCAGGAATCCGTGTCCACCTACTAGAGCCGTATTAATCACGAAGTCGCTTCCCGCGACCGCTTCTTCTAGCTCCGTTGTCTTCGAAAAGTTGAGATCAGTTTTCATCTCTGCAGCTAATTTCGAGGCTAGAACATGCACCGCTTCAAGTCTTCCCTCATCAATGTCCATTAGAGTTACCTTGCTTTTGTGAAGTCCCTTTGTCTTGCAAATATCGCTCACTAGCCTAAGCGAAAACACTGCGCTTCCTGCACCTATTATGCAGATATTCACTGCAGACAAACCAATCCCTCCCAGTCGTCGTTTAGATAAATGATACCACTAATTAACTGCTGCTCAGAAACTCAAGACCATGTAGACAACTTATGGACAGTTAAACAAACAAATGCGTCGCTCGGTCAAATTGCTGTAGATGTTCCAGAAAGACGTGTCTCATTCAGGACCTTTTAAAACCTTTTTCAAAGCAAATGCTTATTGCAATATTAACCGTAGTATAATATCTAGTGAGCTGTATTCGGTTTGAGGGACGAAGAAGACTATCAATCGGCTTTATGCCGAATAACAGGGGGTGTTTAGATGAAAAAGTGTTTGTTGGCAGTTCTTCTTTTGTCCGTAAGTCTGCTTTTTTCTTCGGGAAGTGTTGAGATCTTCAGCTGGTGGACCGGTGGAGGGGAAGAGGAAGGACTAGCCGCAATCTACGATGTCTTCAAAGCTAAGTATCCAGACGTAGAGATAATCAACGCAACGGTTGCCGGCGGAGCAGGGACGAATGCTAAGGCAGTCTTGAAGACCAGAATGCTCGGTGGTAATCCTCCCGATTCATTCCAGGTCCATGGGGGCATGGAATTGATCGACACGTACGTTGTTACGGGAATGATGGAACCTCTTACCGCCATTCTCGAAAGCTGGGGAATACTTGACAAGTTCCCTGAGGACATTATGACCATCTGTAGCTACGAAGGCGAGGTTTACTCGATTCCCGTTAACGTGCACAGAGGAAACGTGGTCTTCATAAACAATGAAATCCTCCACAAGGTTGGAATCGACGAAGTGCCTACCGATGTACCCGGCTTCCTTGAAGTATGTGCAAAGATTAAGGAAGCAGGGTATATACCCCTATCGCTAGGAGACAAGGACAAGTGGGAAGCTGGGCATCTCTTTGAGACGATCTTGCTTTCAACTCTCGGACCTGATGGTTATAATGGTTTGTGGAACGGCGCGACAAGCTTCAGTGACCCAGGGGTTGAAAGAGCAATAGTCGTGTTTGAAGAATTGATCAAGTATGTGAATGAAGATCATGCCGCTCTCACCTGGCAGGACGCAACAAGAATGGTCTTTGAAGGAAAGGTAGCGTTCAATGTAATGGGAGACTGGGCAGAAGGTTACCTGAAGACGCTTGGCTGGACACCGGGAGTAGAGTTCAGCTGGATGGCAGTTCCAGGAACAGAGGGCTCCTTCATGGTTGTTACGGATACTTTTGGACTGCCTATGAACGCACCAAATAGAGAGAATGCTCTCAAGTGGTTAGAAATTGTCGCTTCGGTAGAAGGGCAGGATGCCTTCAACCCGATAAAGGGTTCGATTCCGGCAAGACTCGATGCAGACAAGTCTCTCTATGATCCCTATCTAATCTGGTCGATGGAGGATTTCTCGACCAACGCTCTATGTCCCTCTATTGCCCATGGATCAGCCGCTCCGGAAGGGTTCGTAACGGAGTTGAACGATGCAGTGAACATCTTCATAACCACAAAGGACAGAGCGGCCTTGATGAGAGCAATAAGAAATGCCGCTGAAGACTATATTGATTAATCCTTGTTAGTAGGGGCCTGCAAGTAGCAGGCCCCTTATTTGGGGGTGTTCTAAATCAAGAGGAAGACAAGACGTGGAATTATCTCCTTCCTGATTCTTTCACCAACATTCGCAGCAATAGGAATCTTCGTCTATTTTTTCATCGGTCAGACGATCAGAACATCTGTTTCCAACTGGAACAGTTTCGCGAGACTCCTTAAAGGCGAATTTGAATTTGTCGGATTAAGAAATTACTTGAGACTCTTCGAAGATCCGAGGTTCCAGACGGATCTATGGAACACCCTGTATTTCACTCTTTTCTTCATATTGGGATGCTTGATTCTAGGGATAATTCTTGCTACACTCATCGATCGAAACCTCAAGGCATCCAGTATCTTCAGAAACATATATCTCTTCCCGATGGCGCTATCGTTTGTAGTAACCGGTGCCGTCTGGAGATGGATATTCGCTCCTGGAATACTTCCAAATAGCCCTCAGGGCATGAACCTTCTTCTCGATATTTTTGGGCTCGATCTCTTGCAGTGGAAGTGGTTCACAAGTACGGAGAGCTTCCTGAACTTCAATGTTGCGCTTATTCCTGTAATAGTTGCCGCTGTCTGGCAAATGTCAGGATATACTATGGCAATGTACCTTGCAGGGTTGCGCGGAATATCGCAAGATCTGATCGAGGCAGCTGAAGTGGACGGAGCGACGGGCTGGCAGATCTTCTGGAAAATCAAATTTCCTATTCTCAGGCCGATCACTTTGAGTGCGATGATCATTCTCGGTCACATATCGTTGAAGATATTTGATCTGGTCTATGCGATGACCGGAAGCGGGCCAAACAACGTAACCGATATGCCTGCGCTGTATATGTTTGAAACGACTTTCAGAGCAAACAAATACGCAACTGGATCGGCAATAGCTATCATTATGCTCTTGTTGGTAGCCGTTGTAATTATCCCATATCTTGCCTCGGCTTTCAGAAAGGAGAAGAGGGTATGATCAAGAAAATCGTCACTTACATTCTTCTGGTTGTATTTGCATTGTTCTTTCTGATGCCAATCTATGTCCTTCTGGCGACAAGTCTCAAACCTCTCAGAGAAGTCGGCCTGGAGAAAATGTGGTTCCTGCCTAAGGAACCCTCTCTTGATGGCTTCGCAAAGGCTTTCAACCGTCTCGCTCCTAACCTGAGGAATTCATTCATTTTGGTGATTCCTGCAACGCTCTTATCAGCCATAATTGGCTCTATTAACGGTTACGTTTTATCGAAACTGAAATTCAGAGGTTCCGATTTGCTTTTCGCTCTAGTTCTCTTCGGGATGTTTATTCCTTACCAGAGTGTCCTCTTCCCTCTTATTCGTTTCCTGCAAGACATAGGTCTTTACGGCTCACTTTGGGGATTGATTTTGGTCCATGTAGTTTATGGATTGCCAATAACAACTTTGATCTTCCGCAATTACTACAGTGAAGTACCTACGGAGCTAATTGAAGCGGCTGGAATAGATGGCGCCGGTATATTCAGGACCTACCTGAAAGTTCTCTTTCCAATTTCTCTACCCGGCTTCGTAGTAGTTGTGATCTGGCAGTTCACTAATATCTGGAACGAGTTTCTCTTCGCGGTAACTGTAACGAGTGATCCCACAAAGCAGCCAATTACAGTCGCTTTGGTCAATCTTGCCGGGAGTCAGGTTGTTGAATGGAATGTTCAGATGGCTGGAGCGCTGCTGGCTGCTCTACCAACGCTGGTTGTCTATGTACTGCTTGGTAAATACTTCCTGAGAGGACTTCTTGCGGGCTCTGTCAAAGGCTAGAGAACTCTAGGCGATCCTTCTCAGTTAACACTCAGAGCTCTGTCGAGAAGATGCTGTCTATTCTGTGCCGAAATCTCGGCAAGCTCATCTTCAAATCCACATTCCTCACCATCTTTTGAAGCTTTCAGGTAAAGGTGAAGCTGTCTTCCAACAACATTGCTCATCGTGAAGCCTGCTTTGTCTTCCATGGTCTTACGGAAGCTTTCTGTAACTTCCTCTCCAAATTCGTCCAGCAGATGGGCATATGTCATCCCGAAGATAAGAAACTCGGCGAACATATCCTCCCGGGAAGGATGCTTCTCTCCGTAAGACTCGAGAATTCCAAGTGCGAAAGGTGAGTGCTCGAGTCTTTTGACGAGTTCGGCAATCCGCGAGAGAAAGAGGTCTGCAAGCGGGTGACAGAACTCGTTAAAAGCAACGATTCTAGACCAGACGAAGTTCTCAAGATAACTGGAGAATTCTTCATCGGGCGCCGTGACCCCTGGCTCATAGGGCCACTTCTCGGTCGCTCTACCTGGATATCTTGCAATACTGTAGAGCCAGTCAGATCCAGATGCACCAAGAGAAACAAGTTCAGGGAAAAGCGGATTTGGAGCGAAAATAAGTTCTTTGTAATTATTCCAAAAAACCGCCACTAACTCTCTCAATACTATTACCGATCAAAGCTTCGATAGCGTCTTTCTCAACCTCATTCTATAGCGTCTTCTGGCTTTCCTGGAGTTTCTCCAGAGTTCCGAACTCGAGAACCCCCTAATCTCCCTGTTCAAACCGCTCCTATGCAAACCCGGTTCGTATCTTTCGAGAAATGGCGGAAATCCAATTGGCTTGAGACCAGGTCATGAATGGCTAAGAATGTAAGTGAAGAAGAAATAGGACGGTGTTCCATCTCTCAATAACCTTTCAAGCTCATGAAAGCGTACCTTATTGCCTAGAATGAAGTTCTCTGTATCCAAACAGAGAGGGTGGTGTCTGTGGGGCTTCTGATTTGCACTTTGATTCAGCTCTGATGTCATAAGGACTATTGCCATCACTTGGATCTGCTTGTCACTTTCGACCTTCATCTTCCATCTCATCTTCAGAGTGTGTCTTTATGAAACAGAAAGAATCTTGATACAGACACCAATTATCGAATCATACCAAAGATTGCAATCAAAGCAAAACTGACTCTTTGTGTAGATTTCATTACTGCATTGAGTCCCGACAATTGACGCCATCAAAAACCATCCTGGTAATTGTAGGATATCCCGGGCTCTAGATCCGAAACTGACGCAATCAGAGTTTGTAACAGCCATTCAGCTCCACACTCAGCTCAACACCGTCTCTTCTCGAAATGAAAAAACTATCCAAGATCGTCGAGAACCACGATCACCAGATACAGTCTAAAATGACTTATGGAGATCAGATTTGAAGAGTTGAACCATCGGCGTAATAAAGGAATACATCCTTTGTTCTCTCTTGAGTTTATCACTTAATCTTCTGAAAACAGCTAAACAAGCGAAAGTATTTTTAGAAACGAAGAATTTTGCCACTACAAACTCTGTATTCAGAGAGTGAGTTCTTGTTGAGGCGTTACCTTGTCGGGTTG
>NZ_AYTW01000035.1 GCF_002752635.1 Mesotoga sp. Brook.08.105.5.1 | reverse complement strand
TTTCTCCCACTGAACATTCTTGCCTTAGCTGGACGTGCACACCCTCCGCCACTTTGTGGCCTTCCTCCCTCAAGGGAGGACCTAAGATCATCATCCAAAGAGCTTGATAGGTCTTGAAGCTCTGCTCGGAGAACCGATAACGGACAACCATTTTCTTATTCAACTTGAATCTTGGAACTTGGAGCTGATGATCAAGAACCTGGACACGGAGTGTCAACGATGAACCGTTCTTCTGCTCTTGATATTAAATCCCCGCTTGAGCGGGGGGGACCGCTTGCGGTGGGGAGTGTGCTCTTTGAAGCGCGTTTCAAACTGTACTCCTTTTGGATTATTCGTATCACATAGGGGTATCTGTATCTATATAAAAGAATACGATTACCCAGTCTTCACTTCATTTATCGAAGCGAAGATCTCGTCGAGACTTTTTCTTGGTTTCTCTCTTATCGAAATGATCTAGGAAATTAAGTGTGGGAGATGTTCATTTGATGCTTACATTGAAGGCATTCAAACTCTTACTCAATAATGTGTGGAAAAAGCCCGTCCTTTCGTCACTAAAAGTCACACTTATCTAAGGAAACAAGTTTATAATAGATATGTAACTATATTTTGAGTACGATTATTATTAAATTAACATAGATAACATTTATGTAAAGCACACTTCTTTTCAGAAATCGTTTGATAACAGTGTATGCGAAGCTCAATGACTGCAGTTAGGATTTTTGGAATTATGGTAATCGTGGCGGCGCGCTTGGCAGTGATTCATTCCTTTGCTTTCAGCTTTGTTTTCTCGAGGATGAATCCGTTAACGGCTTGCCATTCTGTACACACCGGGGAGCGACAGGTGTCGCCGGAGGTTCTATGAGGCAATTTCCCGATCTTGTTAATTATATAGTGGACATGGTATTCGTTTCCGACATGGAAGCCAGTATAGTCTATGTAAACGATGCCGTTACAAACAATAACGGTTTCTCGAGAGAGGAGCTGCTCGGTAAGTCCTTGTCGACCATTGAAACAAAGATTACAGAAGCATCGTTCAGAGAATTCTGGTCGAAAGCCGCCGTCGGTACTTCTAGAACGATCAATGGCCAGCACTACTACAGAGACTGTGGTTCTGTTCCAGTCGAGATACATTCTGTCTTGATTGAAGACGGCGGCGAAAGACTGGTCGTAAGCACTGTAAGAGATATAACACAGCGAAAGCGAGATGAAAAGCTTCTTGAAGAGAAGAATCTTCAGCTTCAGGCTCTCGCTAATGCTCCAACCGAATCGCTGTTTCAGATAGATCCTTCAGGAAAGGTTATAACTGCCAATCAGACCCTCTCCAAGAGGCTTGGTACTGATCTGGAGACGCTGATCGGCAAGAATCTGTATGATTTCATCCCGCAAGAACTCGCCGAAGTAAGAAAGATCCATATCGAAGAGGTTCTGAAAACAGGAAACCAGAAGACAATGGAAGACCGTCGAGATGGAATTGTACTTAAAACAACCATATACCCGGTATTCGGAAGGAACGGGCAGGTCGAAAGTCTTGTTCTCTTTTCAGAAGATATAACTGCAAGAAAGAATGCTGAAGATAGATTGAAGGATAGCGAGAGAAGAGCAAGTAAAAAACTCGAGGTGATTCTCGATCCCGAAGGCGAAATTGAGAATATGGAACTCGATTATCTACTGGATGTCGAGACTATCCAGTCTATCATGAACGACTTCTTCAAACTGACCAATATTGGAGTAGCGATCGTCGATACTCACGGAAATGTCCTCGTCGAGACCGGTTGGCAGGAAATATGCACAAAGTATCACCGTGTGAATCCTGGGACTCTCAAGAACTGTCTTTACAGTGATATAGAGCTTTCGAAGGGCATAGAGCCGGGAGCGTTCAAGCTCTACAAATGTGCCAACAATATGTGGGATATGAGTACCCCAATAATCGTGGGCAATACCCATATGGGGAATCTATTTTTGGGACAGTTCTTCATGGAAGATGAGAGCGTGGATTACGATGTCTTCAGGGAACAGGCGAGAAGATACGGTTTTAACGAAAAAGAGTATATTGAGGCTCTGGACAAAGTGCCCAGGTGGAATCGCGATACAGTCATGACAGCAATGACCTTCTACTCAAAGTTTGCACAAAGGCTCTCGAGACTGAGTTTTTCGAATATGAAGCTAGCCAAGGCTCTCTCCGAAAGAGACGGATTTCTTCAAATGATTGAAGAAAAGGAGAGCAGGTTCAGAAGATATGTTGAGAATGCCCCGGACGGAATATTCGTCGCAGATGAAAGAGGCAATTATACAGATGTTAACGAAGCGTCCTGTCTAATCACCGGCTATTCAAGAGAAGAGCTGCTGAAAATGAACTTCAAACAGTTGGCGGCTCCCGAGAGTCTTCTGGAGGCCGAAAACCATTTCAGGAGGACTGTCGAAGCCGGCGTGGCAGAAGGCATTACTGCCTTCGTTAAGAAGACAGGCGAGAAGAGATACTGGAATGTCAGAGCCGTAAGGCTCGACGATTCGAGCTTCATCGGGTTCACCAGAGACGTAACCGATCTCGTCATAAGCCAGGAGGCCCTGAAGAAATCCGAAGAAGAGAAATCACTCATACTTAACACAACTAAGGAAATAATAGTCTATTACGACACCGATCTTAACATAATCTGGGCGAACAGAGCTATGGCAGAGCTTTTTGGAACAAGCATAGAAAAGCTTGTCGGCATGAGCTGTGTCGATGTTTGGCAGCGTGGCAAGAAGTCCGATAACTGCATCCTGAGAAAGGTTCTTGACACGGGCTCTCAGGAAGTTGGAGAAATAATTACCAAGTTCGCCACAGCATTGTACATAAGGGCTTATCCGGTTAGGGATGCAGACGGGAAGATTACCGGCGTTGTTGAAATCTGCGAAGACATAACAGAAAGAAATCGACTATCTAGCAGCCTAGAATCAGCTTTCGAAGCTCTTGTTCGTGCCGCTTCGGACATTGTTAGCGCCAAGGATCCTTACACGGCCGGCCATCAGAAAAATGTGAGCGATCTGGCCGTGGCGATAGGAAAGAAAATGGGTCTAGATCATGAGACTTGCAACTGTCTTAAGGTTGCCGGTCTACTTCACGATATAGGGAAGATCTCAGTTCCTACGGAAATTCTGTCTAAACCAGGAAAGCTGAGCGATATTGAGTTCAGACTAGTAAGGGAACATTCGAAGAATGGCTATAATATACTCAAGGATATAGATCTTCCCTGGCCCATTGCCGATATAGTGTTACAGCATCACGAAAGACTCGATGGATCTGGTTATCCAGGAAGTTTGAAAGACGATCAAATAAGGCTCGAATCAAAAATAATAGCCGTTGCCGATGTCGTTGAGGCTATAACTTCCCACAGACCCTACAGGGCGGCCCTGGGAATTGAATTCGCCCTTAATGAGATAAAGGAAAATTCAGGCAGACTGTACGATCCGTTAGTGGTAAAAGTCTGTGTGGATCTGATCGAAGAAGGCTATACTTTCGAAAATTCCTAGGAAGTCTTTTTCTGCGCCATTTGGGTTTTGCTTATGCTTCCAGCCTGCTTCTATACTATCTGCTCTTCTATTTATCTAGAAGTGAAAGAACAGCAAGAACAGCACTTCCACCCTATCTGTTCTATTTATCTCCAATATCCTTGCTGGGTAACTGTGCTGTTTGGGGCTCCTGTTCAGAGTCATTTCGGACCTGATCCGGGATCCAGGGGTCTTGAGCCTCCCGCTGAAAGCGTCATCATTTCCTGCTGCTCTTATTCTCTCTTAACAGCGTACAGCGTTTTCTGCCCAAGCGGATTCTTTGCCCGCGAAGCAGAACTTGCCTTTGCGAAGCAAAGACTGGCTTCTGAATCCTCCCGCTGAAAGCGGCATCACTTCCCCGGATGTTTCTCCGGGCATCACTTCCTCGCGCCAGCGAGCCTCACTTCCCGACGTAGTCGGCCTCGCCTCCTGCCGAGGGCAGCCTTGCGTCCACTGATGCTCCTCAGTGCATTGCGTCGGCCGATGTTCTTCGACGCCTTGCTTACCAGAGCTTCTCTGGGCAGTGGCTCTTCCCAGCGTTCAGCCGATCCCTGTTGCTCTTCACGAAATTGGTCTGACCATACTCCACGATCTGAGTTCGCGCGAGATTTCGATTTCCTTCGCAACGTAGAACCCAAAGGATTCATAGAAACCTAAGTTTGAAGGATTCTGCGTTTCAAGATAACAGGGAAGACCTTTTGAGTCTGCTTCATGCGCAAGAAGGCTAAGAAGTTGTTTGCCGATACCTTTCCCCTGAGAAGCTGGCGAAACAGCAATGAAAATCAGGTGAAGGTGATGTTCCTTTATGCATTTCTTGTGAGCCCTCGAAATCGCCCTACCGACCTTCATAAGGCGATTTAGTGATCTTCCAGGAAATGTCAGCATCTTCAAGGCTCCGCTCCTTATCCAGACGCCAAGGCCCGGATCTTCTTTAGAGTCAATCCAGAGAATTATTCCGTTCATCTCGGATGAATCAAAGTACGCGGATCCTTTCTTCAGATAAGTCTTGAACATTACTCCATAGATCCTATTTACGTACTTTCTTACTTTCTCACTTAATACGTATTTGATCATCGGGTCATTAGCAAATGCTTCGGCAAGTAGTTCTATTGCCTTTCCGTGTTTTTTCGAGGAAACCTTAATCGGTTCGACCATACCATCACCCACTCTCAACTTTCCACTCTGTGAAGCGAAGGAATATACTACCGACGGAGTTATAATCTCAGGCAACACTCTAGAGCTGCCCAGAATACACGCTCTTTGTGATTCGAAGCCTCGGGATGAAATCGTATGTCCCACTCTTCTCCGCTCACATCGTCTCCGGACGAAAGGAGCTGGCCAAAGGCCACATTTCTGAACTTAGAGACGGCCATGAGGGCCGAAGCCTCCATCTCGACTGTTATGCACCCTTCGTCAATTCTTCTGCTGACTATCCGCTTAGTCTCCCTGTAGAAGGCATCGGTTGTCCAGGTCTTTCCCTTTACATAAGGTATAGACAGCCTTCTCAATGTAGATTCGATCATCTCGATCACACTCTTATCGACTGAAATCTCTCTTGAGGGCTCCACGTAATGGAATGAGGTCCCCTCATCCCTGACTGCCGATTCCACTACGATGATCTCTCCTCTCGGAATTTCTCTCTTCAACACTCCGCAGGAA
The DNA here is from genome assembly GCF_002752635.1 of Mesotoga sp. Brook.08.105.5.1. Classification (NCBI taxonomy): domain Bacteria; kingdom Thermotogati; phylum Thermotogota; class Thermotogae; order Kosmotogales; family Kosmotogaceae; genus Mesotoga; species Mesotoga sp. Brook.08.105.5.1. Next base: position 57,958 of record NZ_AYTW01000035.1, on the reverse strand, counting down.
CCGCAGGCTACTGTCTTTCTTACTCCCAGGGTGATCAGCTCTTCATAGAAGCCCGCAGCGGATGGTGCTCCAAGTCCTGGATTCAACAGGGCAACTCTTTCTCCTTTGTGTTCGATCTCGTAGACGGGGAACAATCCTACCTCACTTCTCCTGTCAACGATCTTCTTCAGAAGACCCTTCTTCAAGAGACTCTCTATCACGCCCTGATAGAAGAGAATCACAGCTCTTTCGAGCATCTCAGGTATCGAGGAGATGACCTTCGTCGGTTCTATGACGGCCGGTCTTTCATAATCATGTTCCAGAATAGGTAAACGCTTCTCCATATACGCCCCCTCTGCGACTATTCTAGCAGCGAAGAAGAGATCGACAGTCGCCGAATGACCTGACACTTTTGTAACCGGAAGCTTTATAATTGTAATCAGTATAAACGAGGTGAAATCGTGAAGACTAGGTCCGCACTGATAGTGGTTCTTCTTATCGCAGTTATTTCATCGGCAGGATTACTGAACAACCCCGAGAACAGGTTCAAACTCGAGCTTGATTACGAGATCGGCTTCACGGGAGTGATCTTCCACACCATTCAGTTCGGTCAGACTGGAACAGTTCTGAACTATGTGAAGGACTGCGGGCAGGACGTTCTATTTCCGTATCAAAGGTACACCGCCGGACTGAGTATCGGCAAACACACGGTTCACTTTCTGTACCAGCCGCTCACCGTTCAGTCCAAGGTTCAGCTTAAGAACAACCTCGTTGTTGACGGTGTCACCTTTCCTGCAGGAAGCGGTGTTCTTCTGAATTACGGTTTTCCCTCCTACAGAGTGAGTTACACCTATGACGTGTTGAGGAAGGGCAACAGCTATCTGGCTCTCGGTCTGTCTCTTCAGTTGAGAAATGCCGACATCTACTTCGAATCACTGAACGGACCTCAGTTAATCGCGAACAAGAACGTCGGTCCAGTACCGATTATCAAAATTAAAGGCGAACTTTGGCTAGGCGAAAAGGCTTACTTCGCAACAGATATCGACGGGTTCTACGCATCCAGCAGGTTCATTAACGGGGCGGATTTCGACTTCGAAGGATTGGTCCTTGACGCTTCATTGAGGGTAGGGCTGCTTCTCACAGATTATCTCGAGACCCATTTCAACATCCGTTTCATAGGAGGAACTGCGAAAGGCACCTCCGAAAACGCGAGCAGCCCCGACGGTTTCACAGACAACAAGCTGGCTACCATAAACTTCAGCATAGGCTTTCAGCTGAAATGACACTGTCTTCATGATTTCCTTGACGGCCACGCTGCGGCCGTCAAGTGATTCCTCGGCCGATTCTTGCTAAAGTGTGGCCCTCCAATAATGGATAGTCGAGTTTTGCCAGGATGCATATCACTTTCCGTTTCTGTCTATCGCTACCCTGCCGTGAAAGTCATCGCGGCCGCGAAGCCTATTAATTCCTTTGCTCCCCGGAGATCGAAGATTTGCTATTGAAAGCATTTTCTGATATTCTATTATCAACATCATTGATCGGAGTCAACACTATGGAACACTTCAAAGCATTCAGAAAAGTGGACGAGATATTCGAGCTGTTCTTTGAGCAAAGCAAATGGAGGCTTACCGACATAGTGGCCAAGCTAGGTTATCCCAAAGCAACTGTGCATCATATTTTGTCTGCAATGACTGAACTTGACTACCTTACAAAAGACAAGAGCTTCTACATGCTCGGAAACAGGATCCTTCAACTGAGTGGTCTCATGCGGAGGAACCTCGAATTCAGAGAAGTGGCTTTGCCGTACCTTGAGGAACTAAGGAACGAAATAAATGAGACGATTCATCTCACATCTCTGTTCAGAGATCAAGTAATTTATCTCGAATGTCTGCACCCAACGCACGCTCTGCGCCCCCATTCGACCGTAGGAGTTACTGCATCTATGTATTGTACAGGCGTGGGGAAGGCCCTGCTCGCATTTCAGCCGGATTCTTACATAGACGGATATCTCGAGAGAGTGACTCTTGCGAGAAGAACGAAGAACACCATAACAGATAAGGAACAGCTCAGAAAGGAAATACAATGGATAAGAGAGCACGGATATGCGTACGACAGAATAGAACAGGAAGAAAGCATAAAGTGCATTGCCGCACCCATACTGGACAATCACGGAGTCGCGAAGTATGCCGTCAGTATTGCCGGGCCTTCTAATAGAATGACCGACGAAGCAATTGAAAGATATAAGGAACCCTTTTTGAAGACAATAGAAAAGCTGAACAAGCTGTTTATCGATTTCGAGACGTGAAGACTCGAAGAAGTTTGATTCTGCATTACTTCTAGGAATAACTCCCTTCTTTCAAGATCACCCCGCAGGAGAGAGATTGCTTCTGTTTAACAGTCATAATCAACCCAGATACTTCCCAGACGTTCATAAATGGTTTTGGAGATAACTCAACCGATTTGGTAAATTTAGATGTAGTTACCACATTGTTGAATGTTGTTCCATATTATTGAACTATTCAAACCATTTCCAATGCGTACTTTTTTAAGACGCAATCCATTCGTGAAAGGGGAATTGAGATGAAAAAACTGTTTGTTTTGATCGTTGTAGCCTGTATGTTTGTTTCGTTTGGTCTTGCAGCTACAACACTGGAAAACGTAGTTAAGAGCGGAAAGTTAACCGTTGCAACTGATATGACTGCAGTACCGATGCAGTACAGGGACGCATCAGGGAAGCCGACTGGGTTTACCGTTGAGTTGATGGAACTTGCTGCAAGAGAAATGGGTGTTGAACTGGTCTGGCAAGACGTGGCATGGGAAAGTCTTATTCCGTCATTGCTCTCAGGAAAAGTAGATATGATAGCAGCAAACATGTCCATGACTCTAACAAGGATGAAGTCGATAAGATTCTCCGATCCTTTCTTCCTGACAGGAATTGTCGCGATTGCTAGAAAAGACTCTCCTCTGGAGAGCTGGAGAGATCTGGCCGATCCTTCAGTCAAAATGGGTGCGACAATGGGTTCTGTTCACGCAGACTTCATTGAAGATGAATGGGGCAAAAAGGCGTCTCTATACGACAATCTTGCCGAATGGATGACTGATATCAAGTTGGGTAGAATCGACTCGGTTATGGACGACGAAATGATCTGTATTGAGTTAGTTAACAAGAACCCAGATCTGAAGATCCTTGATGGGTATGTGAGACCCGACACTTATGGACTCGCTTTCAGGCAGGACAAGGATTCCGACTCACTGGTTGAATGGTTCAACTGGTTCCTCAAGTGGGAGAAGCTGACTGGCGAGTACGGAAAGATCTACGAGAAGTACGTAGGCAAAGCCTGGGAACCTTCTTTCATTATTGACTAAGCCTGGAGAGTAGTTAATTCAAGACGAGATGGGGGCTAGCCCCCATTTCATTTTAGGAGTCGAAAGGGGAATTCTAATGGAACCAATTGTTCGAATCCGGGGTCTCAACAAATCCTTCGGAAAACTGCACGTTCTAAAAGACATCGAGCTAGATGTATTCGAAAGCGATGTACTGGTTCTTTGTGGACCGAGCGGTGCTGGGAAGAGCACCCTTCTTCGCTGCATAAACATGCTTGAAAACTTTCATGAGGGATCGATCGAAGTTCTCGGAAAAGACATTAAGCAGGCGAGAGCCAATTTGAGTTTTGTTAGAAAGAACACTGGAATGGTTTTTCAGCATTTCAACCTATTCCCTCACATTTCAGTAGTAGACAATGTTGCCCTGGCACCCATACTCGTAAAGAAGGTGCCCAAGGATGAAGCTCTTGAAAAAGCCAGGAAACTACTTGATCAAGTCGGATTATCTGCTAAGTACGATGCCTTTCCTCCTCAGCTTTCAGGAGGGCAAAAGCAGAGAGTTGCGATAGCGCGAGCTTTGGCAATGGATCCTAAACTAATGCTTTTTGATGAACCAACGTCAGCACTGGATCCAGAGATGATCAAGGAAGTACTGGATGTCATGACTAACCTGGCACGCGGAGGAATGACGATGATCATTGTCAGCCATGAGATGGGTTTTGCGCGTCAGGTTGCCAACAAAATCGGTTTCCTGGATGACGGGAAGATAGTCGAGCTCACCCCTAAGGATGAGTTCTTCAACAATCCCAGGAGTGACAGAACCAAGGAATTCCTGAGTAAGATACTTTAGGTGATATCATGCTTGACATGAGAATGATCTCACAGTATCTCCCTGACTTTTTTGAGGCCTTATTGGAAACATTAAAGGTAGCGGCCCTGAGCGGTGTCTTTTCACTTCTAATAGGAACAGTGGTAGGAATACTATCAACAATGAAATCGAAGTTCGCCATTATTCCCGTAGGAATATACACTGGATTCATCAGGTCGACGCCTCTGCTTGTGCAGTTGTACTTCGTCCACTATGGCCTTCCAATTACCGGTCTGATGTTAACTTCCTTTCAGAGCGCCATAGTTGCGTTTTCTCTGAACAGCGGCGCCTATATATCTGAGATAGTACGTGGCGGTCTCAACTCAATTGACAGAGGACAGACAGAAGCCTCAAAGGCTCTCGGTTTGTCGTGGTTCCAGACGATGCGAAAGGTAATCTTGCCGCAAGTTTTTAGAAGTATTCTGCCACCACTGATCAGCCAATTCTCGTATTTGATAAAAGACACAAGTCTTGCGGCAGTTCTTGTTATCCCCGAGCTTACTTATACTGCTCGAAAGATTGCCGCGAGAACCTATATGCCATTCGAATCATTCGGTGTACCGATGCTTATGTACTTTGGAATATATCTGATTCTTGCTCTTTTAAGCGGTATTATAAGCAGAAATCAGAAGTCGGGACAATCGGATGCGAAGCGATGGTTCGGTTTTAAGAAGGTGGTATGATGCAAGACATATCTTTATTGCAGCAAATATTCAGACTCGGAGTTGCCTTCCTCAATAACCTGGCTTTCCTTCCATTCGTTCTGGGTATCGGTATAGTGCTGGGAATTGCGATCGCCCTGATTCGCTTCCATCGAATCCCCGTCGCATCGCAACTTCTAGCCATTGTTGTAGAGATAATCAGGGGATCGCCCTTCTTGATAATCGTCTATGCTATCTACTTTGCGCTGCCGTACGTTGGAATTGAATTGGGCGCGTTTCAGACGGGAATAGTCGTTCTTTCAGTTACGGCAACGGCATATCTTTCAGAGGTCTTCAGAAGCGGTCTTATGTCTCTAGATAAAGGGCAGTTTGAAGCGGCCGAAGCTCTTGGAATGAACTACTTTCAAAAACTGATGCATGTAGTTTTGCCTCAGATCATAAAGAGTACCATGCCGTCAATTGTCGGCCAGATAGTAATGACAATAAAGGACACTTCGATTGTCTCACTCGTCGGAATGGTTGAGATCGTAAGAACCTCCAGACAGATAATGCAGTTGACTCTAAGTCCTTTTACGGCATTCAGTATTGTGTCTATGTTCTTCATACTTGTGTGCTATCCGCTAATTGTCGTATCTAAAAAACTAGAGGGAGGGAGTAACAGATGAAGTTTCAGCTCGAGTCTTCAAAGCTTGAGTTTTTCAGGCCCGATGCCTTTGGATTCATAAATGGCCTGAAGAAAGAACCACCAAAGCAGAAAATGATCAACCTTTCAATAGGTGCCCCGAACAGGCCCACCCCGAAATGGATAGTGGAGGTAATGAAGGAGAACCTGTCAAACCCGGCCTACCACACTTACCCGCCGCAGCATGGTGCTCCTGAACTATTGGAAGGTGTTGCAAACTGGTACAAGAAACGCTTCGGAGTAACTGTCAAGCCCGAAGAGAACGTGCTCGTTACGGTGGGAATCAAAGAGGCGATTTTCAATGCGCTTCATGCTTTGGTAAACGCAGGCGATTCGATCCTTGTTCCCGATCCCGGTTATCCAACCTATTTCGAAGCTGTTCTTTTCACCGGCGGGAAGCTTATCACTTACGATGGAGATGTTGATCCTATTGCTACTCTCGGCGAGATCGAGAGTCTTGCCAGGTTGCACAAGCCGAAAATGGTAATCGTCAATTATCCATCCAATCCCACCGGTAGAGTGGCGAGCAAAGAGTATTATGAGAGGCTCTCCGAGCTTTCGTGTAAATACGGTTTTGTTGTGATGAGCGATCTCGCTTACTCGGAAATCGCCTTTGACGGTCTGGAAGTGAACAGTTACTTCGAAGCACAACAGAATCTGGAACTTGGGCTGGAGTACTTCGCCTTCTCAAAGACCTATAACATGGCCGGATGGAGAGTTGGGGCGATAGTGGCCGAGAAACGTCTTCTGGACGCAGTGAAACTTTACAAATCGAAGATCGACTCAAATGTCTTTTACCCTATACAGCTCGCCGCTGCGGCAGCTTTGAAGTCTACCCCCGATTCCTATTATCGTGAGCTCAGAGGAATATATCAGGGCAGGCGGGATGCGATTATTGAAGGTCTAAAGGCGTCGGGATTGACTTTCACCGCTCCACAGGGGGCGATGTATGTATGGGTTTCCACTCCGGAAGGCACTGATCCCTGGAGTTTCACCGAAAAACTATACAGAGAATACGGTATTCTCGTTGTTCCTGGAACCGCTTATGGTGCTAACGGTTCTAGGAAGGTTAGAATGGGCCTGGTACAGGAGCTTGAAGTAATGAAAGAGGCGGCCAGAAGATTGGCAGAAGGGAGATCATGGTGAGAAGATTACTTGAAGGGGTCGGTGTAGCTCCGCTGACTCCGATGAATGATGATGGTTCCTGTGTTGACTACAATGCAATAAAGTCTTATGTAGACTTCCTGGCTGAGAAAGGTGTCGACGGAATGTTTGTGCTCGGCACGACCGGTGAGGGGACGTCCCTCCCATTGGCGGAAAGAAAGAAGACTCTAGAGTCGTTCCTCGAGGCAAACAAAGGGAGAATGACGGTTGTTTCTCATTGTGGAGCTGCAGTGCTTGAAGATATTATCGAACTGCTAAAACACTCAAAGGAATGTGGAGCAGATGCGGCAGCAGTAGTTTCGCCTTTCTTTTTCAACCACAAGCAGGAGGAGCTCTTCAGTTTCTACGACAAGATAGCGGAAGCTGTTAGCGACTTTCCTCTGTACATTTACAACATTCCCTCTCTAACAAAAAACCCGGTGAGTGTCGATGTAATTGCCAGACTCCACGAAAAACATAAGAATATAGTCGGTTTGAAAGACAGCAGCGGCGATTTCGTGAATTCGTTGACCGTGATTCAGGCTCTGCCGTCGACGTTCAGTACGGTCGTTGGATGCGATGCGGCTTTCGTATCCGTTCTAATCGCCGGAGCCAGAGGCTGTGTTTCAGGCCCCGGAGCAGTCTTTCCGGAATTCTTCGTCAAGGTCCGCGATGCAGTGAAAGATGGTGACTTCGACAAGGCATTTGATTATCAGAAGGCTTTGACAAAGCTGACGATGGCAGTGGGAAACGGCGCGAATATTCCATACATGAAACATGTTCTAGAAAGAAGGGGTTTGAAAATGGGAGGAGTCAAGACACCTCTGAAAAACCTCACAGATGCGGAAATAGAATTACTTGACAATAATCTTGTTGCCGTTATGCATGAGATAGGCATTGATTTCTAGCTCTCTCAACAAAAGAAGCGCCTGGAGATCCTCCAGGCGCCTTAAATCATTTATCACAATATGACAGATTCGCCGTTCTTTATCTCTATGGAGCTCCCCTGCAAAGCTCCGAATTTTTCTATGGGTTCGCTTGCCACTATTCTTACTCCATCCCTCTCATAGAGGAACAGGGCGTGTTCCGTGTCATCTCTCTCGGAATTCTGTCTTATGGCCCATACGTTCTCATAGTCAGTAAGAAAAGCGTTAATGGATGTGTACTTATAGTTGGCAGCCACGAAGCCCGATGTGATTTCTAGAGCTGTCTTCGGCTCATACCGCTCAAGATTACCGACGAGTATTTCGAAGTATCTCTGGGTATCTGTAGTTCCTTCGTCACTTGCAAAATCATAAATCGTACCGTTGTGACAGAAGGCGTAATTCCTTCCCCTAACGGTTGAATAGAAGGGATGTACATGCTCTAGATTGACTGTGTATCCCTTCGATGCCTTTCTCGAGTGGATTATGCCCACTCTGCAAATCGGCAACTTCACATCACTCTCAAAGATCGCGCCCGAGCTATTGAATGTCTCTCTTCCTTCGCCGCGCACGGCATAACCCCAGCCGTCTCTGTGAGGACTTGAGATTCCCTTCTCGGAGATGCTGCTTAGAAGGGCGAATATCCAGCTTGTGTCGATATCTTCAACTGCTTTGAAGGCCAGCATTCTGCACATTTTTCATTCCTCTATTTGACTGACTCTGCTATCTCGAGAAAATACTTGTGAATTCTCAGATCATCTGTCAGTTCGGGATGAAAGGAAGCGGCTATCACTCTGTTCTGCCTAACAAGTACAGGCGAGCCATCGTAGCTTGCAAGAACTGCCACTTCTCTTCCTGTTGATTCAATCTTCGGAGCCCTTATGAATACAGCTCTAAACGGTTCCGCACCGATCTCATCTATCTGGATATCGGCCTCGAAACTGTTGATCTGTCTTCCGTATCCATTCCTTTTCACACTAATATCCAGAGCGCTTAAAGAGTCCTGATTAGAGACGTTTTCGATAGCCTTCGAGAGGAGAATCATGCCCGCGCAAGTAGCGAAGGCAGGCATTCCGCTCTTCAACCTCTCCTTAAGAAGCTCCCACATCTCAAATCTCTTCAGGAGTCTGATCATCGTGGTAGATTCGCCACCAGGCATAACCAGTGCTTTGACGGAAGATAGCTCCTTTGAATCCTTCACCCAAATAGCTTCCGCCCCCGCACTATTCAGAGCCAAAAGATGTTCCTGAATTGCACCCTGAATTCCGAGAACTCCTATTTTCAACTCTTACCAGCCTCTTTCTTCCATCCGGACTTCGAGAGTCCCGATCTCGAGACCGTCCATGGCATCCCCAACGTCTTCAGAGATTTCGGCTAGCTTTTCGGGGTTATCATAGTGCAGAACTGCTTCCACTATTGCCTTAGCCATTCTTGCAGGGTCTTTGGATTTGAAGACTCCCGAGCCGACAAAGACTCCATCACAGCCGAGCATCATCATGAGCGCAGCGTCAGCCGGCGTGGCTACTCCTCCTGCGGCGAAATTGACGACGGGAAGCCTTCCCAGTTCTCTTACCTGACTGAGGATTTCGACAGGCGCACCGATCTCCTTTCCGTAGTGGACGAGCTCGGCATCATTCATCATCTGAACCTTTCTGACTTCTTCATTGACCGTTCTCATGTGCTTGACGGCTTCGATGATATTACCGGTACCGGCCTCTCCTTTTGTACGAATCATCGCGGCTCCCTCTGCGATTCTCCTAACCGCCTCGCCGAGATTTCTGGCTCCACAGACGAAGGGAACGGTGAATATCCGCTTGTCTATGTGATATCTGTCATCAGCCGGTGTAAGGACTTCAGATTCATCTATGAAGTCAACTCCGATGGCTTCAAGGATCTTCGCTTCGGCGATATGGCCGATCCTTGCCTTAGCCATGACTGGAATCGTAACGGAATCCATTATCTCTTTGATAAGGCCAATTTTGGCCATCCGGGCTACTCCGCCTTCTTTTCTTATATCTGCCGGTACTCTCTCAAGAGCCATTACTGCCGTGGCGCCGGCATCCTGAGCTATCTTTGCCTGCTCGGGATTCGTGACGTCCATGATTACGCCGTTCTTGAACATTTCAGCGAACCCTTTTTTCACTGTCCAGGTTCCCTTTGCTTCCATTTTCAACACCTCTCCTCTTTATCGTTGTTCCAATAGTTGCTCTCTACTCTTTCCAATCCTGGAGCATCTTTCTTCCCTCTCCCGACTTTTGCGCAGGGTTTTCCTTCGACCTCCACGATATCTGCCGTGAAGTCCAGCTTGTTTTTCAGTAGAGACGAACCAACTCCGTAAACATCTGCTGGAACATTGAGCTTTTCGAAGAGATCTATCTTCTCCGCCGTGAAACCGCCCGAGACGACTATCTTCAAATCTTTCATTCCGCACCTGTCGAATTCCCTTCTAGCCCTCCAGACCAGTTCGGGACAGACTCCCAGGGAGGAAGCGTCTTTCGGGACGACCGAAACGTCTCTCAAACTGCCAGACGTATCGAATCTCACGCCCCATATCTTTCCCTTTCCCGGACCTATAACAACCGAAGGGTCGGTCTTGCCAGGTACGAAATCCTCACCGGTCTCGGCCTTGTAAGTGCGGGCAACGCAATCGACCGAAGTTCCGATTACGTCGTTGTCCCAATCGACCAAGATTATTCGATTGACTCCGCCCTCTATGTAACGATCGAAAGCCATTGCGGCCTCGGCCGTATCGCCTTTATATACTGCGATAAGCGCGTGAGGTATCGTCCCCATGCTCTCAACGCCCCAGTAATCTGCATTCGCATCGGTAGAGACTCCGAAGGCCCCGGCCTTGAGCGCCGCGTATCCGTCCGTTGCCTGAGTCCAGAAATGATCGAATCGCGCGCTGAAGAAGAGTATCTCCTTGCCTCTGGCTGCCTTCACGACGGACTTGACGGCAGTCGCAGTTGAGGAGGCTCTCGCAATAACACCCAGCAATATGGTTTCGAGATACGAGAAATATCTGGGGTCGCCTTCTATCGTCATAACAGGTTCCATATCCTTTGCTTCATCACCATCATACAAGGCGCGAACTTCGAGTTCTGGCCATTTGTCAACCCAGAGATCATTCAGCTTCATCTTCAGATCCCATTTTCGAGCGGTCAGCTCCACCAGTCCATGCCGATTCATCTCCCAGGCTGCGTGGTTGACTTCCTTCTCAATCTCTAATACCTCTTCGAAGAGCCTCTTCGCCTCTTCTTCATTCGAGTAATAACCGGTCCCAAAACGAAGAATGGCGAGCGCTTCGTCAATTCCCACTATTGTCGCGTCTCTTCTCGGGAAGAGCTGGTATAACACCCTTGATTTCTTATCTGCCTTTTTGAGGACTTCGACAAGTCTCGTGAAGTATTTGTCAGAATAGTATCCGGCTCTCATCTTGTCAATCGGTACTTTGAAGACCCTCGGGTCGATTCTGCACTTATCCACGGAACGCCCCCTGTCTCTACCCTCATTCGCGAGCGAAAATTCCGGAGAAATATATCCGGTAACCTGATTATATAATAATAAGTCACTTTCGGCTCGCGACCGCTGCTGATCCCCATGAATCAGACAAGTCCAAAAAGAAACCGGCCACAAGGCCGGTTCCCAAGACGTTATCTGCTCTATATCCAGTCTATCGATATCTTTGACATATCCGATTTCACATTGATCTGACAGGTCGTTACTGCCTTATCTATGTTGGTCGAGACATAGCCCTTTTCTCTCTCCATAAGATTGTTGAAATTGCTCCAGTTCAACTCTCCTTCGTGAAGAATGCTTAAAGCAACGTCTTTGGGAGCCCTTATATTCAGAGAAGTCACTTCACAATCTATATCCACGATCGAGTCTCTCAGTTGGGAGGGGATTATAGACAATCTGGAGAGCGATGTCTTGATTGTAGCCCTATCCAGATTGAGATTCGAAAAATCAAGAACTGTATCGGCTCCATCAAGCGTAGCCTCGACCCTTACAACCGGCTCCGAATTGACTTCGATGTTCATTCTCGACTTTGACAAGACACTTGAAACACCGGACTTTGCTTTGCACCTCGCCCTTACAATGCCCTTTCCCTTATCCATATCGTATTTCAGATCCCCGTTAAAGCTCATTCTATCGAAACTTACGTTTGCATCAACTCCGTTGGATGTGTTGTCCATAAGCAGCACCTTCGTAAGGTTAGCATCCAGTTCAATATCTAGTTCGTCGAATTCTTTGGGTCTTGACATATTGAGAATCTGTCTGGTCGAGCTCGGCGCCTTTCCAAGCTTGAAACTCTTCTTGAAAAGCGTCACTACACCCCATCCCACTATGTAAGATCCAATCATGGCTACAATGAGTTCCCAGAAACCCCATCCTCTGAACCCTTTGATAATATTCCAGCCTATCAGAAGGTCAATAACGAGAATTCCTCCGAATATCAAACTACCCATATGTTCCGACTTAAATCTTCTAAACACCTTAAGCCCATGATAGATGAAGATAATGGCAAAGAAGATTTCAATTGTGAAGGCAAAGCTCGGTATTATATGGGTTACCGAAAGAATGATCAGTATTCCCAGGAAAATCGCAAATAGTGCTCCAAATCTCATCTCTTATCACCCTCTTCCTTTAGTCAGGTCGATTTCGGTTTTTCAGGTGCCTCTGGCTCTTCGGAAGACTCTTCGCTTTCAGCATCTTCCTCTGTCATTACTACATCTACTGAGTCTTTAAGCTTCTTAAGCTCCTCGTCGACTTCTAGCATCTCTTCAATCTCCTTTTCGGAGTATCCAAGTATTCCCAGCATCTCGACAGCATACTCTTTCGTAAGTTTCCCTTCTTTGAAAAGCAGAAGTATCTTCTTGGTCTCCTGATCCTGGAGATTCTCTTCCACGGTCGCTCGATCGGATCTTCGCTCTTCCGAAACCTTTGGTGCCGTCTCAACCTTGACTTCTTTGGCAGGCGTTCCCCTGTACTTGGCATTTATAATGAGATCTCCCGACACGCTGCTCATTTTCAGATATTCCTGTGGCTCTCCGTTTCCCGACCTGTAATGCTTCTTGTCTACTTTAACAAGTCCTACGTCAGAGGAGACATCACCGCTTACCGATGAGATAGTGGCATCAAATCTTGGCTCATCGGAATAAGAGATAATTGCATCCCCGCTTACCGTAGAAACACTTGTGTCTCTTTCCATCGGAGGAAGCCCCTTTATGTTCAGATCGCCAGAAACTGAGCCGAATTTACCCCTTCGGTAGTTCGAAGCGACGAATGTCAAGTCTCCGCTTACTGTGCTGAAATTGAACTCGTTCATCGAACAGTTCTCTATCTTGACATCACCGCTGACGTTGTTTATCTTAAGGCCTCTAAGATCAAAATCAGTAATACTTATGTCGCCGGAAGCGTTGTTTACATCAAGTTCCTGGATGCTTCTTGGCACCAGAAGCCTTATATTCTTGACATCCGCTCCGCCGTCAAAGAGATTCTTTATAAAAGGAATATTGATGTTAGTACCCTTCTGGAATCTTATCGTAAGCTTCTTTCCTGACCTTTCGGCTTCGGGAACATAATCGTTCGAATCCACTTCGACGTACGCAATCACATTTCCCTCTTCAACAAGGTCGATCTGAAGATCCGCGCTAGCCGAGGTTGTCTTCAAAATCTCAATACCCGAGCTGTCGAATTCAAACTTTTTCTCCACGACCATACCTCCTCAATCCTCTACCTTTATCGTTACTCTCTTGTCCTCGGTTTCAATTTCAACCGACTCTCTAGTCTTGATTACCTCTTCAAGCACTTCCTTGAGATTGTAGTCTACCACTCTTCCACCGATTCTAAAATTCGCGTCTTTTTCTTTAACGAAGTTTCCTACAAACCTTGCCAACCTAACGGGTAACTTAATATTTGCTTCCACTTTTCCGGTGAAGTTATCCACAACCTCTATGGTGAATTTCCCTCCTGACTTTGCTTCTTCATATGATTCAAAGAACTCCTCTAGCAAGTCCCTGCCCTGCTCGGGAGAAACCTTTCCATCGGCAACGAGCTTCAGGATCTTTAAGACTTCTTCTCTATCCACTTTGATCACCTACTTCTTTTTTCTGACTTTTCTTAACATCTCAAGGGCTTCATCTGGCTGTAGTTCTCCGGATTCAAGTCTTTCAAGGATTCTTGAAGCCTCCTCCCTATCTTTGTCGACAACCTGGTAGCCCATTGCCCTAACAATATCTTCGAGTCTGTTTCTAGCCGTCGGATAGGAAATATCCAGTTCCTTCTGAACCTCGGATAGATTGCCTCTATTCTTGATGAAAGTCTTCAGGTAGTCGAGCTGCTCGGCTGATAGCTTCATGATATCGTCAAGCTCAAATCTTCCCCTAATCGTTGTGCCACAACTATCACACTTGTACTCTGTGATCGTCATCTTCCCTCCACAGACGGGACAGTTGCTAATTGAGTATTTCATCGGTCCACCTCCAAAACATAAGTTGAACAAATATCACCTTCAACTGAGTTCATTATACAACTTCCGACTCAAAAAGTCAAACTATAACTTAAATATATTTAGATCCACTTCAATTTATTGTATTAGACTTCAATTAATTCAAGATAAGAGTTGAGTCCGTTTCGTTTATTAACTTTCGTAAGCGTTATCTGAAGGGATGGCGAAAGACATATGAGCCTCAATTTCCAATAAAAAGCCTCATTCCCGATGGAACTAAGACTTTGAGATTGATCGACACTCATATTTTCGATTACTTACGAAGAACTATTGCTGTTCCAAATGAATTAGTATGGAAGTACATAGAAAAACATCATCATGAGAAAGGTGAGATTACCGAGTATGACCAGAATATGCCAGAGTTCATGGTTTCCGAATTTCCCTGGAAATGGGTTCGGTTTCTCCCTTATGAAAATCACTGCGCCAACCGTATAGAAGGCGCCGCCGAGAAGCAGCAACAGGATGGCAGAAAGCCCCAACCTTATATACACACTGTAAACCAGCGCAAGCGAGAGCCAGCCCATTGAGAGGTATCCCGCCATTGATAACCAAAGGGGCATCGTGGAAAAGAATACCGACTTCAGCACGACGTTAAGGATGGCAAGACTCCATATTATCACGAAGACCGTCCAGCCAACCCAACCGCCGACGACAACGAGACAGAAAGGCGTATAGGTGCCGGCGATAAGAAAGTATATCGCAGTGTGGTCGAGGATAGCGAAGACCTTGAAATACTTTCTAAACCACAAGAAAAAGTGAAGGAGTCCGCTAAAGGTCATTGAGACGACTACGGTTGTCCCGTATATCGCGAAGCTTACAAGATGTAACCATTTACCCTGAATAGCAGAGAAGACTATCAAGAACACCAGCCCGGCAAGTCCGAGAACCGCTGCCACTATATGACTAATCGCATTGAATCCTTCATTTGAGTTCTCGCTCGTAACCATGGGGTCGAGTTTTCGGCCTTCTATTGTGCTCACGAAGCTTCCTTTCTGGAAAAGTATTTGATCATCTATTATAGCCCAGCCCGCGCTTCGCGACAAAGAGTAAGTATTCAGCATGAGTACTCTGTAACGGTGCATCGAAATGGAAACTACTCGATAAAGAGAACAGTAAGGGGAGACTCTCTGCCATTTAATGGATGAGAGAGAAAGGCGTGAAATTGAGATAATAGAAACAATGAGATCAATCCAGGGATATTTCAGGAAGGTGAGGGGAGCGTGCCTTCCGGAGCTGTGCCCTATTAATCCTCCGGGAGCCGCATCATAGTTGAAGAAGTCTTTTGAGGTTATCGGCGGCTCTTATGAATAGCGGGCAGCGGCCTTAACGGCTTCGATCAAATTCGTGGGATCGGCAATTCCCCTTCCCGCAATGTCGAAGGCCGTTCCGTGATCTACGGAAGTCCTCAGAATTGGCATTCCAAGGGTAATCGATACGGTCCTATCGAAATCCAGTGTCTTCGTTGCTATGTGGCCCTGGTCATGGTACATAGAGAGAACTGCAGAAAATGCGCCTCTTCTTGCCATAGAGAAGATCGAGTCTGCCCCTATCGGTCCGAGGACATCAATCCCTTTCTGCCTTGCTAGCTCAACGGCGGGAATAATTTCATCGAGTTCCTCGCGCCCGAAGAGTCCACCTTCTCCGCCATGTGGGTTCAAGGCTGCAACACCAATTGGCCTTCGCTGCTCGATGTCCAGCTGCTTAAGGGCTGCGTCACATCTAACTATATAATCGAATATTCTGTCTCTCTTCACCATGCGACAGGCCTCCATAAGTGAAACGTGTCTGGAAAGAAAGAAGACTCGTAGCTCACCGGCTATTTCAAACATCGTCAGCGGGTCTCTCGCCCCCAATAGCGAGCCCAGAATCTCGGTATGTCCTGCAAAGGGAACTCCTGCAGCCTTGATGGACATTTTGTTAATCGGTGCAGTCGTAATTGCAGAAATCTTTCCCTTTTGCGCCAGTTCCGCAGCCTTCTCGAGGTATTCATAGGCGGCCCTTCCGCATCCACCGCAGATCTTTCCGTAATCGGGTAGCACATCAGCATTCCCCATGTCAATCAACGAGATATTGCCTGAAGTTGATTCCATCTCTTCATTTAGGCCCTCAACCAGAGTTATGTCAAGCGACAGCTTATTTCTGTAGATCTCTCGCTGAATGATCTTGCGGTCCCCAATAACAACCGGCCTGCAGATCTCGAGGATTTCCCCGTGTGCTATAGCTTTACAGACGATCTCGGGGCCGATGCCTGCGGGGTCGCCAATAGTTATCGCTATCAAAGGTTTTCCAGAAAGCCTTTCCGGTAGAACCGGCTTTTCCATAGGTTTCAGAAGCAATACTAACCCCCGTGCATTGTAGACGCGTTCGTTTCTATCCCTCTCCGAATATCTCTGTCCTTATTCTTGTCATGTACCAGTTGAGAATGTCAACACAGATCTCGGCTGCCAGTCTATTCTTCTCTGAAGCGGCAAAAGAGAGCTTTGCACCCAATGAGGAGATGAGATCGAAACCGCAACAGCTGCCCTCATTCTTCATGAATTCGGCGATTTTCCCCATTCTTTCGAAATCATCGGCAACAATTGCTTCTTTGAGGGATTCAACGTCACCATGCCTTCTTATCAAGAAGCTGTCAACAGCACCCTCCATACTTGCTTCAATCGTAACCGTCACTCTCTCCATCAGTCGCCTCCGGCAGAAAATAATCTAGTGACTCTTTCCAATATCCGCGGTCCTGTCAGAACTATATAACGATTCTATATGATTATCCTGATATTATGAAGTCTTGTTTTCACCTGAACTATGTGCTTACCGATAGAGCAGTCGAAAAACGCCAAACTTGCTCTTCAAACTTCCTCCAAACGCTCTCGATCTGTTCGTCCTTTCGTAGTCAATGTTTAGGTAATAGAGAACAACGAAAGTAATTACACCCATCTTCTTTCGTTGAGGAATGCCTAACGCCAATTTTTAGCATTGAGCTCCAATGATCGTGCCTGTTCAATGCTAATTACTGTTTTTTTCGCTTAGACATATATTGTATAATCATACTAACAATATCATTCGCCGATCCGGGATGTCCCTCTTGCTGACAAGACAGAATGGTTTATCTATGCGTTGTATGTGTCACTCAATAGATTCACGATAGCATAACAAGTAATGTGTTCTCACTTTAATTTGTTAGGAAGCGAAAGATGAAGAAATTCTTGCTAGTCGCTTTAATTGCGATTCTCGTAGTTAGTGCGTTTGCCGGTAAGGTAACGATCTGGAGCTGGCGGACACAAGATGCTCAGGTCTGGAGAGATGTTGAGGCCGCACTCAGGAGTCAGGGACTCAACATAACGATCGAATTCACAGCCTTTGCTCCGACGGAATACGATTCAAAGGTAGCTCTCGCTCTGCAGACCGGTGAAGGTCCAGATATTGTCTACTCCAGAAGACTTCCTGGAGGAAGAACTCAGGTTCTAATTGAAAACGGGCTCTATCTTCCGATCGGTGATTTCACGGACATGTCAAACTTCCCTCAGGCTTCGCTGAACTCTGTTACATGGGAAGACGAAGTTTATGGAGTTCCTTTCGCAGTTCAGGTGGTCGGAATATTCTACAACAAGGACTACTACGACCAGTTCGGACTTGAAGAACCTGAAACCTGGGACGAACTAATCGCTAATGCTGAAGTGTTCAAGAAGAACGGTATCACCCCATTCTTCCTTTACGGAAAGGAAGCCTGGGCGCTGGCAATGCAGCATGCGATGTGTGGCGTCAGCATTCTGGGACCAGACTGGATAAAGGCGCTCACTGATGGCGAAACGAACTTCCTAGATCCAAAGTTCACCGACCTCAACAAGAAACTTAACGACCTCAAAGTTTACTATCAGGATGGATTCATGGGTAATTCGACCGTAGATCAGGATGCTGCTTTCGCATTTGGACAGGCTGCAATGGTGTTCTACGGAGCATGGGGCTACCAGACATGGAAGGATCTCAATCCCGATCTAAATGTCGGCTACTTCATGGTTCCTCCGGAAACAAAAGACCAGACACCTTACGCCTACACATATCTCGATGGAGCGATCGCTTTGACATCAAACGTCAAGAATCTCGAGGACTCAAAAGAGATCATCAAATTCTGTGCCACTCCTGAATTCGGTACGATATTCGCCGGAATCACTTACAATATTCCTGCCGTTGTTGGCGCAGAAATCCCGCCCGATCCTCTTCTAGAAGAGGTTCTTGATGTTTACAACAACAACGCCTCTCCATGGGTTTACTGGGTAGGCTCTGTATTCACAACACAGAAACCTTCTCTCTATGACGACGTTCTTAGCCCAGGAATGCAAGCTCTTTACGCAGGGCAGCTTACTCCCGAAGGACTCTCTCAGATGGCTCAGGACGCTATTTCTCAGTGGTACCCGCCTTTGATGAACAAGTAATCAGTTAATTCTTCTCTTCCCCGCCAGCCAGCGGGGAAGAGTTCATTGAGGAGAAACGAAGATGCAGATTAAACTTAGATACCTTCTTGTTTTCATCTTACCTGCCCTGATTCTGTACTCTATGTTCATAATATACCCACTGATCGACAGCCTCATACTGAGCTTTTTCAGCTGGTCTGGTGTAGGGCCGAGGACCTTCGTCGGTTTAAAGAACTTCCGTACGCTTTTTACCGGAAGCTTTTCCAAAGAACTGTTCAATGCATTCTCACATAACGTTTATTTCTTCATCATGCTTGTAATCTTTGAGCTGGGACTCGGATTCCTTATTGCACTTATGCTGGCAAGCAAGATAAAGGGAGCCGGAGTGTTCAGAGTGGTCACATACATTCCGAATATGATACCTCTGGTTCTTGTGGGATTCATGTGGGTGCTCTTCCTGAATCCTCAAGCAGGCCTTGTTAACCAGCTTCTAAAACTTGTAGGGCTTGGAAGATTCGCACAGCCGTGGCTGGGTCAGGCAAGTACTGCTCTCACGACGATTATTCTGGTGAATGTTTGGCGAAATCTTGGGTTCTATGTACTCGTTATTCTCGCTGCGATACTTGATATATCGCCTGAATTGATAGAGGCCGCTTACATTGATGGTGCCAACAACTGGAAGATTACGTGGAGAATAATATTCCCTCTGACGTTTTCAACTTTCAGAACGCTAGCAATTCTCATTTTCATATGGAGTTTCAATATATTCGACATGGTATACGCTCTTGTGGGCGTACAGGCTGGTCCTTACAGAACTACTGACGTTCTCGGGACTCTCTTCTACAGGACGGCTTTCGGAGGACTTGGCAGCGGGGCAGTCGACATGGGACTGGGAGCTTCGGTAACAGTCTTCATCTTCACCATAGTTATGCCCGTCTCGATTCTGTATGTATACATTGTCGAGAAGAGACAAAGGAGTGCTTGAAACATGCTGAAGCTAAGTCTTTTCGGAAAGATAATCGTCTACTTCCTTCTGGCCGTCTACTGCCTGGTCATACTTGTTCCTTTTTTCATGATGATTTTGAACTCTCTCAAGTCGATGAGGGAGATCTATCTTCAACCCTTCTCCTTTCCGTCAAAGGTTATGTTCGAGAACTATTCAAAGGCCTGGCAACAGGCCGGTATAGGGACGGGGTACAAAAACAGTCTGATTGTTGCCGGAACCTCGGTAATTGGAATTGTTATAGTATCCTCTATGTTCGCCTATGCAATTTCTAAGTATACCTTCAAGGGAAGAAGATTTCTCTTCATTTACTCGATGCTAGGTCTGGCCTTTCCGGCGAGGCTCGCAATAATCCCCATATTCATACTACTGAGAAACTTTCATCTCACGAACTCTCTGCTTGGACTGATTCTAATCTACACCTCCGTAAATATCCCTTTCTCTGTCTTTCTTCTCAAGAATTTCATTGACGGGGTTCCGAATGAGCTTTCTGAAGCAGCCAGAATCGATGGAGCTTCTCCGATGCAGATATACTGGAAGATTGTACTTCCACTGGTCAAACCGGCTCTCTCCATAGTATCGATTGTCAGTTTCGTCAATGTGTGGAACGATTTCTTCTTCCCACTGATCTTCAT
This sequence comes from Mesotoga sp. Brook.08.105.5.1, assembly GCF_002752635.1. Lineage (NCBI taxonomy): Bacteria > Thermotogati > Thermotogota > Thermotogae > Kosmotogales > Kosmotogaceae > Mesotoga > Mesotoga sp. Brook.08.105.5.1. The sequence continues at coordinate 37,822 of NZ_AYTW01000035.1, read as the reverse complement.
AACCGACAGATCCAAGGCAACTATAACTCTCGCAGTCTCGATCTTCTTCGGAGAATACGTCAATCAGTGGCACCTCCTCTTCTCGGGCCTTACTCTCGCAGTGGCCCCGACGATAATACTCTTCTTGTTGTTCTCAAGGCAATTCATAACAGGTATGACGCAGGGAGCTATAAAGTGAGGTGTCTGGCGTGAAAGTGAAGCTTGGAATCGACTGTCTTCTGGCTGGAAACCAGCTGAAGAGTAAACGGATCGGTTTGTTAACCAATTCCAGCGGTGTAAATGGAGATTTACGAATCAACGTTGACCTGTTGCTCAGTAACAGATTCAACGTCGTGAAGTTGTTCGGTCCCGAACATGGAATCTCGGGAGCCGCGGCAGATGGAGTAAGTGTAGCCAATGCGGTCGACCCTAAGTACGGCATCCCAATCTATTCGCTCTTCGGAGATGTCATACGTCCTACAGAAGAAATGCTTTCGGGAATTGACTCCTTTGTTTATGATATCCAGGATGTCGGACTTCGCTTCTATACATACCTCTACTCTCTTGTATATTCGATGGAAGAGTGTGCAAAGCGGGGAATAGAGGTAGTTGTTCTCGATCGACCCAATCCTCTGTCCTGCAAAGTCGTCGGCCCAACAATTAAGAAGAGATTGGACAGCATCGTTGGTGGCTACGGTTTGGCTCTGAGGTACGGTATGACAGTGGGAGAAGTTGCGAAGTACTTCAACAAGGTTTTTGACATCGGCGCAGATCTGATCGTAATCCCCATGGAGAACTACGACAAAGACATGTATTATGATGAGACCGGCCATCTATGGAGTACTCCCTCTCCAAATATACCTTCTCTTGAACATGCGATACTATACTCGGGCTTCTGTCTCTTCGAGGGCACGAACCTATCCATGGGGCGCGGCACTGTTCATCCATTCAAATACATAGGAGCGCCATGGATTGACTCCTCATCGCTTTATAAGGAACTGAAAAAGCATGATCATCCCGGTGTTGCCTTCAGAGAGAGGAGTTTCATTCCTGGGGCATTCAAGTTGCACGACCAGTCTTGTAATGGTCTTGAGTTCTATGTTGCCGATAGAAACACCATTAAACCCTTGGAACTTGCTTTAGACATAATCGCCACTCTAATAAGATTGTGGCCAGAGAAATTTGACTGGGATGTGCATTATCACGGGACCAGCATCCCTCTAAACAAGATGTGGGACGGCAGATACCATTTCGACCTGATAATGGGAGAAGAAAGGTATAGAGAAGAGTTGCTGAAGGGAGCAACTTCAGCAGAGCTTTCCCGCTTATGGGAAGGTGAACAGAGAGAGTTTGAGAGTCTGATCGAAGAATTCAGGATCTATTGAGTTTCTCAAATGCCTGTTCTGCAAGGATCTCATCCACGTTCCCCGTGAAGAGTGAGGTCCTGTGGTTGTTTATCATCTCCGAGAATCTCTCGTTATAATAGGCGGAGGCAAATGAGCCGCCAAATGTGTGGATTGTATCGACCTCACCTGTTCTCTCAAGAACGTTGAGAGTCCTTTTTGCCAGTATCTCTATTCCCTCATCTGCAACTCTTTTAGTCAGTTCCGAAGGGTCTTCTAGAGCAACTCTGCTGAATGAGGCGATCTTCGTTTTCATATCAGGCAGAAGCGTAAGATTGACAAGTTCCTCTATGCTCTCCATCTCAAAGAATTCTACAAGCCGATCGAAAACGGGATCGTGAGGAATCAATCCATCTCTATACTTGAGCGCTGCGGTGATCAGCTTCATGGAAATCCAATAGGCGCTTCCCTCGTCATCGAATATGTGTCCCCAGCCGCCAGACTTCACGGCTTCTCCCGCATAGTCATGACCGTAAACAGTAGAACCGGTTCCAGAAACGACAACAACACCTCTTCCTTCGCCGACTGCCGCTCTGTAAAGTCCCTCGATGTCCATAATCACTTCGATGCTAGCTCCTCTGAAAACCGATTCCAGCGCCTGAACGAGCTTTCCTTCGCGAGTTCTGTCTCCCGCACCGGAGAAGGCAGCGACTATCACATCCGGGACCCATATGTCGTCGCGAACTAACGAGAAAATCGATATGAGATTGCTACTGCTGACCGCAGTTATATTAACCCCGGTGCCGTAGTTCTTTCTTATCTTACCTTCACTTGAGATTGCAGTGACTCTAAGATTAGTTCCGCCTCCGTCCATCGCGATGATTTTCTTACTCATTCTACTCTCCTCACAACTTTTAGTCTGTAGCGATCCCCTCTGTAAACAGATCTGACCACTTCCACACATAGATTCTTATTGGTAAATGTCTGTCTCTCTCTAGATATTGCGTAGCTGTCCTCTTTGACTTTTAGATGCTTCGCCTCTTCTCTCGACAACCTGCAGACCTCGATGTTCTCCTGGGCATGATCGAGGACAATGGAAAACTCGTTTTTCAGAATTGCGTAGAGCGATTCTTCACTCATATCTCTATTCACTATGTTGAGAATCCTTATATCTGCCAGCGGATTGAGGTAGGCTCTCTCAATTCCATACGGTTCATCATCGAGATACCTAACTCTTTGGAGCAACACTACCATACCGTCCACGGGAATACCGAATAGCTCTGCGATCTCTACAGGAGGAACGATGAGACCGTCTTTCAATACTATCGACTTCGCTTTACGATTGTCTCTGGCAGCTTCTTCGGTGAATCCTGTGAGGGTACTGATACTTTCCTCGTGTTTTTCTTCGACGACGAAGGTCCCCCGACCTTTAGAAGACTCGATAACGGATTCTCTCTTCAGTTCGTCGAGCGCTCTCCGCAGCGTCAACCTGCTTACCTTGAACTCGCCGCAAAGCTCCTTCTCAGTAGGAAGTTTCTTTGAGTAAACGCCTTTGCCTATTCGCCGTTTAAGCTCTTTGTAGATTCGGTAGTAAACCGGAGCTCCAGCCTCTCTCACTTCACTTCTCCAAGTTCTTTTAGAGCCGAACGCACATGGCCTCTGTTACGCTTCAAAGATTCCTCGCACTGACCCTTTCCGAGCCCCGTCAGTGCCATGAGAATCGCAAGAGGGACCTCCCTGCCGGAGGCATCGAGTATCTTCGCGGACTCTTCATAAGAAAGGTCACTGATTTCCGAGATTATTCTTGTTGCACGATCGACCAGTTTTCGGTTAAGAATCTTCACGCCTATCATGTAGTTTCCGAAAACCCTTCCTACCCTGACCATCGTTATAGTGCTTATCATATTCAGGACCATCTTCTGAGCCGTCCCAGCCTTCAATCTCGTGCTGCCCGTAACTACCTCCGGACCGGTTCGCACGGCAATAGTGACATCTGCTAGCTCCGCAAGGCGAGGATTCCCTACGTTACATATGATTATCGTTCTTGCTCCCTGCTTTCTTGCGTGTCTCAGTATTCCTTCAACGTAAGGTGTCCGGCCCGAAGCCGAAATCCCGATTACAGCATCTCTTTCAGATATAGCAACTTTCTCAGCCTCTTGCTCTCCGAGTTCAACACTGTCTTCGGCGTGCTCCACGGGGTTGGCAAGAGCTTCCTGTCCTCCAGCCATAAGTGTCACGAATAGCTCCTTTGAAACACCGAAAGTCGGAACGACCTCCGCAGCATCCAAGACTCCTAGACGGCCACTGGTACCTGCCCCTGCATAGACTATTCTTCCTCCCGACTGAAGAGATTCAACGCACAGTTCAACCGCAGAAGCGATTTCTTCGAGGACCTCTCTCACAGAAAGAGGTACCGTTGCATCCTCTTCGTTCATGATCCTCAACATTTCATAAGTCGATAGTTCATCCAAATTCATTGATTTGGGATTCGACCTCTCCGTATCAAGCTTATCAAACTTCATCCTAGACCTCCCGCGGTATCTTGACCGGAAGTTTTCCTTCGGCCACTATCGTACCCTTCAAGACCTTCATGATGCTCTTTTGCGAAACGGCTTCGTAGCCGTAACTTATAATGCAGTTCTTCACACCGTTCACAAACGCATCGTATGGGTTTCTCAAAGCGATCACAAGCATCCTTCCCGTTCTCTGCGAAAGCCTAAAGAGTAGCTCCCTTTGACCATCGTGCAGGTGAGCGTTCTCGGTGAAAACCAATTTTATGCCTTTTCCGGGGGCACTAGCTGCTATTCTGGCCGCTTCATCAACGGTGAGATTAGGTGCAAAATCAACTACTGGACTGTCCGTTATTTGTGCGATCTCTCTGGCCACAGCAGGAACCCCTTTCTGGGGACCATCCTCTACCTGGACCAATCTGGAAAGTCTGACCGCGAATATCGTGATGACATCGCTTACTGGTAGAGGAAGCAGAGACCTGTCATTCAGAATGGCCGTAATTGAATTGTCTGAGATCTCTTGCATCGTCTCAAGGCTTTCCGGTGAACCTATCCCTTCGAGCGATACTCTCGCCGATGAGACAGCCTTCATCCTGAATCTCTCTACTCTGCTCAACGACTGCTGAAGACGACCTTCAAGCTCGGAAGATCTCTCAATTTCCTTTATCAGAATCTTCTTGACTCTTCTTTGAATTTCCGGTTCATGGCAGTAAGTAAGATAATCCATACCGTTTTTCAGACCCTCTATCGCGGCCTCCTCGGGTTTGAAGTAATTGCTCACTCCGCCCATGCCAAGATCGTCAGCGACCAACACTCCCTGATACTTCAAGTAATCCCTCGCGAGATCGGTTAGGATCTCTCTAGACATTGAGGCCGGAACGCGCCTAACTTGAAGCTGCGGCATGAATATGTGAGAGGGCATTATAGAATCGGCAGGAACTTCTTTGAACGGCCTCAGTTCTTCAGAATCAAGGGTGCTGAGTGGAACGTCCAGTACCGGCAGATCCAGATGAGCGTCTACGTCCACCCTTCCCTTGCCAGGGAAGTGCTTAAGGCAGCTCATAACACCATTTTCACTCATAGCATCAACAAATGCCCTTGCGTAAGAGATTACCTGCTCCGGAGAATCTCCAAAGCTTCGAACTCCAATTCCAGGGTTTTTTGGATTGCAGTTTACATCAACTACAGGAGCAAGATTCCAGTTGACACCGATAGCTCTCATCTCTCTGGCCATGATACTACCCGCAAGAAAGCAATTCTCAACTCTATTGGTTGCCGCTATTGCCATCGCGCCAGGAGAAACAGAGAAGCCTTCCCTGAGTCTGCTCACAATTCCGCCTTCCTGATCTATAGCTATTGCGGGCTTGTATCCCAGTACTCTCTCAATCTCGTCTACCAGAGCCCTAACCTGAGCTGCATCGACAATGTTTTTCGAAAAGAGAATCACCGCTCCGGGCTTGACTTGTACAAGCGTCTTCTCCGTGTCGCTATCGATTTCCGGTCCGGGAATTCCAATAAGAAACAGCCGTCCAACGGCTTCATCTAGATTCAAATGAAAACTCTCCTTCATTCACTTTCGACAGCTCAATTCTAATTTCTAATTGGTTGTATTGTCAATTGTATATTTGTCTAGTATGAATATACATAATCAATAATACACTTGCTCATCGACCTTAGTTGACTATAGTTCCAGCTAACCAGCCTAGGAAAAACTTGGAGGAAAAACGAAAATGAGATAGCATTGCTGTTGGGAGAACCGTGGTCGGGGGTAGCCGTAGGGGGTTGGTAAGAGCAAGAACAGAAGTGATGCTGCCTCCGGCAGGAAGTGAGGCTCGCTGGCGCGAGGAAGTGATGCCCGGAAGGGAATCCGGGGAAGTGATGCTGGCGCTTACGCACCAGGAGGCAAAAACCAAAGAAAAAGAGCAAGCAAATTAAAGTAATCTGATCAGAACGAATCTATTTTGTCATCCTGAAGTGCTCCTGTTCAGGATCTGGGCTTTGGAGGAACCGGGGTTGGGGGTTCGAAAGAGCGGAATGAGATGCAAGGCTGGCTACGCCAGGAAGTGAGGCTCGCTGGCGCGAGGAAGTGATACCCGGAAGAGCATCCGGGGAAGTGATGCTGGCGCTTACGCACCAGGAGGCAAAAACCAAAGAAAAATAGCAAGCAAATTAAAGTAATCTGATCAGGACGAACCTATTCTGTCATCCTGAAGCGCTCCTGTTCAGGATCTGGGCTTTCGAGAAACCGTGGTTAGGGGTTCGAAAGAGCAAGAGAAACCGGTTCACCGTTGAGCGGTTCTCCGTTCACCAGGAGAATCTGTTATTCGTTCCAGAGCGAGGATCTGTTCTTCGTTCTTGGTTAGGGCCATTGAAGCAAGAGCATCAAGATTCCGACCAGGAGCTTTGTCGGAATGACGGAATCTAGCCTTTTCGGAATAACCATTTGCTGTATCCCATACTTGATAAGGGATCCGGTTCCAAGAACGAACAACCTGGACGCGTAGCGTCGGAACGAAGAACCGGTCTTCTTGGCGGTGGACCGTTGACGGACAACGTGGTTTTCATCAGCGACCAGCGGGTTTTTGCTCTTAAGCGCACAGCGGTTCTTTGACAACTTGCAACTGCTCTTTCGAAGGACGGGTTCATGATCTTGGACGAAGGACCAAGGACGGCTTACATTGAACGTAATACAAAAGGAGGTCTATTTTGATCTGGAATAAAGTTGATGAGATAGTATCCTGTGGTATTGAAAAGGCAGTGTACCCTGGAGCCGTCGTCGTTGTCGGGAAGGATACCGAGATTCTCTACGAGAAACCATACGGCTTCCTTGCTGTCGATGACAATACTCCCGTCACGCTTGAGACCGTATATGACATCGCGAGTATGAGCAAGGTCGTAGCAACCACTAGCGCCATCATGCTTCTGGTTTCTCGGGGCGATCTTTCGCTTTGGGATACTCTGGGCGATCTTCTCGATGTCCCTGAGTCAAAGAAAGGTATTTCGGTCTTTCACTTGCTGACTCACACTTCTGGCATGCAGCCCTACTCGGAAGCATGGCGCGATCTCAAGGGAAGAGAACTTCTTGAGTCGATCATTTCTCTCGAACCGGAAAACGGTCTGATGGAGAAGATAAACTACTCATGTCTCAACTTCATAACTCTGATGGCAGTTGTAGAGAAGACAACTTCGATGTCATTCGCCGAGTTCTGTTCAGAGGAGGTTTTCAGACCTCTTGGAATGAATTCCTCTGGCTTTCTTCCAAAAGAACTGTCGAATGTAGCACCGACATGCAAACGCGATGGAAAAGTATTGAAGGGGCTTCCGGACGATGAGCTGGCATATTATCTTGGAGGGGTCAGCGGAAATGCGGGCGTCTTTTCAACGGGAAGAGATCTTTTCAGGTTTGTCTCCAGTCTAATGTGTGCAGGACTTGTACCATCCAGGGTCTTTGAAACGTTCGTATCCGAGACGGTATGCATTGGAGGAGATAGAAGACATCTGGGATGGCTGGCTCCCTCCAGAGGATCCAGTGCGGGCGATATTCTTGGAGAAGATGCATTTGGGCACACTGGTTTCACCGGAACCTCGCTTTGGGTCGATCCAGTTACCGGGCTGTATGTGATACTGTTGTCTAATCGGACTAATATAAGCAGAAGAGACACTATACCTCAGATGCAGAGAATTAGAAGACGGCTTCATAATTTGGTCTTTGGGAGTCTTGGATGATCTGGAATCGAATGAGAGGACTGCTCGCCAGCAGGAGAAGGAATATCCTCGGCGTAATGTCGGGGACTTCGGCCGATGGGCTGGAGCTGGCTCTGGTAAGCTGTTCTGGCAGCGGAAAGTCAATGAAGATCGAACTTCTTGACCATTTTTCCGTTCGGTTCGATTCTTTTTTTCACGATGAGATAGTGAAGACGTACGATCCTGACCTTTCCGGCGTTGACAGGGTCAATTTGATGAACTTCGTAATTGGCAGAAGGCACGCAGCGGCAATAAAGTCTTATCTTGAGAAGACGAGAGTAGTAGTGGAAGCTATTGCTTATCATGGGCAGACCGTCTACCATGACCCTGAAAATCGGGCGACTCTTCAGATAGGAGAGGCCGACGTTATCTCATCAGAAACTGGTCTTCCCGTTGTGTTCGATTTCAGGAAGAAGGATATGGTTTACGGAGGGGAAGGGGCACCAATCATCCCGTATTTCGACTGGATCTATTTTGAAAGCGGCTCTTACGCAGTAAACCTCGGGGGCATTGCAAACGTGACTTATGTAGACGATGATCTTGAGAATGTGAAGGCCTTTGACACGGGGCCGGCCAACTGCCTTTTAGATCTGGTCACGAAGAAGCATTACAACCTTGAGTTTGATGAAAACGGTAAGATAGCGGCCAGCGGTGCGGTCGATGATGAGATCCTCAATGCCCTTCTAGAGAGAGACAGAAGCTATTTCGAAAGAAGACCTCCAAAGTCAACGGGAAGGGAGCTCTACAACGAGGTTTTCCTGGAAGGGATCTCTGCAACAAAACCCGAAGACCTAGTTAGAACACTTGTAAGGTTCAGTGTAAGACGATTAGTTGAGAGTATTACTTCTTATTTGCCTATGGGGAAGAGAATGATTGTTACCGGAGGAGGCGCCCTGAATCCTGTCATGCTTGAAGATCTACAACGCTTGAGCGGATTGGAGGTAGTCGTACCCGATAGAACCTTTCTGCAGGCCAAGGAAGCCATGGGGATGGCCGTCCTTGCCCAGGAGTTCTTCAATGGCGTCGGGGCAAACGTTCCCTCAGTAACAGGGGCGAGACAAAGAGTTGTCCTTGGAAAACTGGCATTACCTTAATCTCCCCGACGGGAGAGAAATCATAAAGGAGGTTTTTACAGTGAGGCGAATCTTTCTGTTGATTCTCGCGGTTCTTTTCACCGCCATGTTGATGGCAGCTCCATTTGTGGAAGATACTCTGCTTACTCCGGATCCAAACCCGAAGATGGGAGGTACCCTATATCTAGCTCTTACCGGATCTCCGCAATCATTCAACTTCTACGGTACCCTTGACAACAACGCATACACGGTGGTAGGTCAGATGCTAACAGGACTTGTCGAGGCTCATCCCGTCACATCGGCAATCAGACCGGCCCTGGCAGAGTCTTGGGTAGTTTCGGAGAATAACAAAGAGGTCACCTTCCATCTGAGAGATGTGAAATGGTCAGATGGGGTACCCCTTACAGCAGACGACGTAATCTTCACCTTCAAGTACTTCATCATGAACCCGGTCGCAAGGGGAAATTCTGTTGATCGATTCACGATCGAAGCACAGCCCATAGAGTGGGTGAAGGTAGATGACAGCACCGTCAAAGCAATTCTTCCCGCACCTTACGCAGCCTTTTTCACCGTTCTCTCGCACGCTTATATCTACCCTTCACACGCACTTGAGGACAAGATAGACAAAGACAGACCCGACTCCGTTAACGATCTATGGCTCACAAACACTCCTCCAAGCGAGATTCCGGCAAACGGCCCGTTCGTTCTTTCGGAATACATAATCGATCAGAAAGTAGTTATGACGAAGAACCCCAATTACTGGAAAGTCGATTCTCACGGAAACAAACTGCCGTATGTCGACAAGGTTGAATACATTATCGTGAGCGACGCTCAGGTAAGGCTGGCGAAGTTCATGGCCGGTGAACTCGATTACATGGCCGTCTCGGGAAATGACTTCCCGATACTGAAGGAGAGAGAACTTGCCGGCGGTCCATTTAGAGTCTTCCTCGCCGAGCCGACCCAGCCGACCCCAAGCCCTATTCACATCGCCTTCAATTTCGATGCTGAGAATCCAAAACTGAGAGAAGTCTTCAAGACAACCGAGTTCCGCCAGGCAATGGAGTATGCTCTGGACAGAGAAAGAATAATCGATGAGGTCTACAACGGTTTGGCCGTTCTCGGAGGAGTGCCCGTTCTTCCTTCGAATAAGGCCTTCTACAACCCAAAGATTGAAGAGATCCGAAGACCGTTCAACCTTGCCGAAGCAGCAAGGCTCCTTGACGAATTAGGCTTCAAGGACGTCAACGGTGATGGCCTGAGAGAGTACCCAGACGGAAGCAAGTTCGAATTCGTCCTGACTCTTCAGAGCTCTCCTCAAGAATATCAGGATATCGCCTACATATACTCCCAGGATCTACTTAGCATCGGAATTAAGGTGAACCTGCAGATACTCGATAGTTCTCTTACCGGTCAGATGTTCGGCGCAGGTAGCTTCGAAGCCGGGCTCAGGGCATTCGGAAACCAACCCGATCCTCAGTTGAGAAAGGCTATATGGCAGCCGGGCACACAACTGTATTACTGGCACAGAACGACAAGGGATCCCGAGACAAATCTTCCGATATTCGAGAACATGCTTGACTGGGAGAAGAGAGTATATGAGCTCTTTGAACTCGGTCAAGTCGCAATGGACCACGCAGTCAGAAAGACCTTCTACGACGAATGGCAGGAGATTTACGCAGAGTACTTACCCGTGATATTTGTGTGTAAAGGTATGAATCTTTATGCTGCCAACAAGTCTCTTGGAAATGTCGAACAGAACGAAGAGGGTCTTCTCTCTTACGCTTCCTGGACTGTCTTTAAGAAGTAGTTGGTAATTTGCGGGAGGAGAAGCTCCTCCCGCTTCATTTCTCTGGAGGAAGGTTATGTGGTCTTTTATCGTAAGAAGATTGCTTATCATGATTCCAATGATGTTCTTCATATCGGTGATCTGTTTCGTCATTACCGAGCTTCAGCCGGGCGATTTCGTAAGCCAGTACCTCGATAATCCGAGAATCTCGCCGGCTCAGATCGAATTGCTTAGAAAGAACCTCGGCCTAGACGAACCCGCACATGTCAGATACTGGAACTGGATAAAGGGAATAGTCACCCGCGGGGATTTCGGATATTCTTTCGCCTTCCAGAGACCAGTTGGAGAACTGATATGGGAGCGAATGGGCTGGACCATATTCATTGCGCTTGGGGCGATTGTGTTTCAGTGGATTCTTGCAGTTCCTATGGGTATCTATTCGGCGCTGCATCCATATTCATTTGGGGATTACACCTTAACAGTGATCGGTTTCATAGGAGTCTCCATACCCGACTTTTTCATGGCACTGATCTTGATGTATCTAATGTTGCAGATGGGGGCGGCATCGGTTGGGGGTCTCTTCTCGCCCCAGTTTGTCGGGGCGCCCTTCAGTCTGGCAAAATTTGTCGACCTTCTGAAACACATTTGGGTTCCTCTCATAGTCGTTGGAATGAGCGGTCTCGCCGGGCTAATGAGGGTAATGCGAGGAAACATGCTAGACGTGATCTCTTCTCCTTTCGTGACTTCCCTTAGAGCGCATGGCCTCGATGAGAAAACCGTCAAGAAACACGCGATCAAGAACGCTCTGAATCCTATGGTCAGCATAGCCGGAACGGAGCTACCGAATGTGTTCAGCGGAACTATAATCGCCGCTATCGTATTGAACCTTCCGACAATGGGGCCCTTCTTCTATAATGCGCTTCTTAACCACGATCAATATTTAGTTATGACATTTTTGATGTTCATAGCCATCATAACCCAGATCGGAAATCTACTTGCAGACATAGCTCTGGCTATTCTCGATCCAAGGATAAGGATGAGCTGACATGCAGAGTACGAAAGAACGAATTGCAAAAAACTTCCTTAAGCATAAACTTGGAGTCGTTGGGCTTATCGCCCTCTCGATCATGTATTTGCTGGTCGTCTTCGCCGATTTCATAGCTCCTTACAACTACATAACGGCACACAGAAACTTCGTCTATGCCCCTCCTTCAAAGATACGTTTCTTCGATGAAGAAGGCAACTGGCGGGGTCCTTTCGTGTACGGAATGACCAAGGTCAGAAACCCCGTTACGTATAGACTGGAATTCACGGAAGACAAGAACAACGTAGTACCGATAAAACTCTTCGTAAGGGGTGAAGAATACACTTTCTGGGGACTTTTCAAGACCGATCTTCATCTCTTTGGTGTCGAGGAGTCTTCAGATGTAGCAATGGTACTTCTATTTGGAGGGGACAGGTTTGGAAGAGACCTCTTCTCTAGAGTTCTTGTTGGCGGCAAGGTGTCAATGACCGTGGGTCTTGTGGGCACCCTGATAAGCGTTTTCATAGGCGCCATAGTGGGGGCCCTCTCAGGTTACTATGGCGGGACTATCGACGTATTGATACAACGTTTCATAGAACTCTTAAGATCCTTCCCTAGGATACCGCTGTGGCTGGCACTAGCCACGATACTACCTCCTCAGTGGCCTAGCACGTGGGTCTATTTCGGAATCGTAATTGTCCTGTCGCTGATCGGCTGGATGGGGGTTGCACGTGTTGTTAGGGGAATGGTCTTGAGCCTGAGAGAGAAGGAATTCATTCTTGCCGCCAAAGTATCCGGTGTTTCGAACATGAAGATAATAACGCGTCACCTTATCCCAAACACAATCAGTTATCTGATAGTCGTTTCGACTCTTTCAATACCGGGAATGATTTTGGGTGAGAGCGCTATTAGCTTTCTCGGCCTTGGCATAAAGGAGCCTATGACCAGCTGGGGGTTGCTGCTGAAGCAGGCGCAGTCTCTATCTGAACTGGAGGCTCATCCCTGGCTGATGATTCCAGGGCTATTCATAATAGTGGCTGTTCTCTCCTTCAACTTCGTAGGAGACGCCTTGAGAGATGCAGTTGATCCTTACAGGGCGGTGGAAAAAGTATGAGCACAATTCTTGAAGTCAAGAACCTTAAGACATATTTCAGAACCCCAGATGGTCTGGTTAAGGCAGTAGATGACATCAGCTTCAAAGTCGAGAAGGGAGAGATCTTGGCTCTGGTTGGAGAATCAGGATGCGGAAAGAGCGTAACCGTCCAGACTATACTGGGGCTTATCAAGGTACCTCCCGCAAAGGTCGAAGGAGAGATCTATTACAAGGGAAAGAACCTGGCAGGACTGTCGAACAAGGCGTACAGAGACATAAGGGGCAAGGAAATCAGCATGATATTCCAGGAACCCATGTCGACGTTCGATCCTCTATTCACCATAGGCTACCAGCTGAAGGAAGTTGCAAGGGCACACATGCCCTGGGATGAAGGCAAAACCTATGAAGAGATTATTTCGATTCTTCGTAGAATCAACATTCCTGAACCCGAGAAGAGATGCAAGGAGTATCCCCACGAAATGAGCGGCGGAATGCTCCAGAGAATCATGATTGCAATGGCTCTAATAACCAATCCAGAGATAGTCATAGCGGACGAACCAACCACCGCACTGGATGTTACAATACAGGCTCAAGTCCTCAACATTATGCGGGAGCTCCAAGGCGAATTCGGCAGTTCTATAATCTTCATCACCCATGATCTCGGGGTAGTTGCGGAGCTGGCTGACAGAGTTCACGTAATGTACGCCGGAAAGATAGTCGAGAAGGCAGGCGTGAATGAACTTTATTCATCTCCTTCTCATCCTTACACAAAGGGCTTGCTGAACTCCAGAGTGATGAGATCCTACAAGGGAAAGAAGCTGCCGTATATTGAGGGTTATGTTCCAAGAGCTTACGAGTTCCCTGACGGCTGCCGATTCAACCCCAGATGTCCTCATGTAATGGAGATCTGCCGAGAGAAAGATCCTCCCGAGTTTTCTTTGAATGCCGGCCATTCGGTCGCCTGCTGGCTGTTCGATGGGAGGTCGGAAACATGAAGATACTTTCGACCGAAGGGCTTAGGAAGTTCTTCCCGATTAAGGCCGGGGTCTTTCTCCAGGTTGTTGGCTACGTAAGAGCTATGCAATCTGTAACCATGGAGATAAGTAAGGGCGAAACTATCGGCATTGTCGGCGAGTCGGGTTGCGGGAAGAGCACTCTAGGTAGAACAATAGTGAAGATCTATGAACCGACCGGAGGAAGGATAATCTATCATGACGATAAGGGAAATGAATACGACATCACCAAAGGGCTTGCAAAGAACGTCCGCTCGAAATTCCGACGCGACGTTCAGATGATTTTCCAGAATCCGTTTGACTCGCTGGATCCCAGAATGACGGTAAGAGACATTATCAAGGAACCTATAGAAGCACACAATCTACTTTCAAAAGATGAGATAGACGATTATGTCGGAGAGCTTCTGATGAAGGTGGGCATGTATCCAGAATACGCTCAGCGCTACCCTCACGAGTTTTCAGGAGGGCAGAGGCAGAGAATCGCGATAGCTCGTTCTATCTCGGTCAGCCCGAGGTTGATAATCTGCGACGAGCCGACTTCAGCTCTTGACGTCTCTGTTCAGAGCCAGATCATCAACTTGCTGCAGGAGCTAAGAGACGAGATCAAGATGTCGTATATATTCATCTCACATAACCTTGATGTCGTACATCATATGAGCGATAGGATAATGGTAATGTATCTTGGAAATGTTGTTGAAACTGCCGGAGCGAAGGAGCTGTTCGATTACCCTGCTCACCCCTACACAAAGGCTCTGATGGCGTCAATTCCAAACTGGGATCCTCAGGAAAGGAAGCTCCAGAACATCAAGCTTGAAGGGGAACCTCCCAGCCCGATCAATCCGCCTCCCGGCTGCCCGTTTCACCCGAGATGCCCATATAAGATCGACATCTGCAGCAAAGAGATGCCCGACAGCTTCGAAGTGGCTGATGGCCATACAGCCGCATGCTGGCTTCATGAGAGGAGTTGTAAGACCGGGGTTGGGGGTTCGAAAGAGCAAGAGAAACCGGTTCACCGTTGAGCGGTTATCCGTTCACCAGGAGAATCTGTTATTCGTTCCAGAGCGAGGATCTGTTCTTCGTTCTTGGTTAGGACCATTGAAGCAATAGCATCAAGATTCCGACCAGGAGCTTTGTCGGAATGACGGAATCTAGCCTTTTCGGAATAACCATTTGCTGTATCCCAGACTTGATAAGGGATCCGGTTCCAAGAACGAACAACCTGGACGCGTAGCGTCGGAACGAAGAACCGGTCTTCTTGGCGGTGGCCCGTTGACGGGCAACGTGGTTTTCATCAGCGACCAGCGGGTTTTTGCTCTTAAGCGTACAGCGGTTCTTTGACAACTTGCAACTGCTCTTTCGAAGGACGGGTCCATGATCTGGGACGAAGGACTAAGGACGACTCTTCACAGCGTTCAGCAGCTCTTTTTTTTTGCTTCCTGCGAAGCGGCATCACTTCCCCGGACGTTTCTCCGGGCATCACTTCCTCGCGCTAGCGAGCCTCACTTCCGGCGACGCTCTTCGCCGCATCACTTCCCCGGATGTTCTTTCGGGCCTCACTTCCTGCCGAAGGCAGCCTTGCGTCCTGGCGTGGTCTTCGCCAGCCTTGCGTCCACTGATGCTCCTCAGTGCATTGCGTCCGCAGATGTTCTTCACCGCCTTGCGTCTCTCTCTTATCGAAAGACACCTCCTACTTTAGCATGAAGAAATGTGGGAGTTCTCAGAAGGATATTGGTTTTCTGACCTCTTTCCTCATACCTCTGACATCTAAGGTTTTTTGATCTCAAAGAAAAAGACCCGCCGTCTTGGCGGGCCGTTCAGACTATACTCAATCAATCATGACTGCCTTTATTACTTTGTCTCTTTCATTTTCCGCCTTGACCATCATCTCACCGATTTCTTCCAGCTTGAAGGTGTCTGTTATCAAAGGCTTCACATTTACAGCTCCGCTCTTTATCATATCGATGCATCTGGGGAAGTACAGAGCTGGAACTGCGTGGGAGGCTCTCAACTGAAGTTTGTTGAAATGGAACTTGTTGGCATCGAACTTTATGAAGCGGCCTTCGCCGTAATCGATTCCTATGAAGCCGACGACTCCTCCAAAATTCATGACATCGAGCACTTCGGGGATTACGTAAGGAGGTGCGGTGACAAGAGCTCTATCAACGCCGCCCTTGGGAAATCTGTAGGAGCCAATCGGGGTTTTGTCGACGAGTATGACATCCTCCACTCCGAAGCTCTTTGCAACATCTATCCTTATCTTAGATCTGGAATGATTGGCAACGAAGACCTTTCTCGCTCCCATGGCCTTGACTATCTGAACGGCCATGAGACCTATGGGACCAAGACCAACGACAAGGACATCATCGTTGAACTTTGGATCGACAGTGTATGTCAGATCGAGCGCTACTCCCATTGGCTCGACGAGAGAAGCTTCTTCGAACGGAACTCCTTCGAATGGCACCGCATTCTGTTTATCGATTATTACCTGCTCGGCAAAGCCCATGGTCAGATTTTCTCTCTCGGCTCTTATAAAGACGTTAGGTGCTCTGTCATGGCAGAGATCGACTCGCCCGTTTCTACAGTCCTCGCATGTCCCGCAAAAGGAGCCGCTCTCTACCAGTACGCTCTGGCCGACTTCCACATTTTCGACATTTGAACCGATCTGTTCCACAATGCCGACTATCTCGTGGCCGAAAGTCTGCCAGTCTTTGGCTTCCGTTCTAGCTGTGTGAAGATCTGTCCCGCAGATTCCTGAGGCCTTTATCTTAAGCAACACGTCATTCGGTTTCAGAGAGGGAAGATCTACGTCACGGATCTCGAATTTGAATGGTGATTTTACAAACGCGGCTTTCACATAGACACCCCCTAGAGCTCCAAATTGGAATTAGAGATTATCTCTTCTATCCTTTCGTATAATCCGTCATCCATATCCCATTCGACAGCGCCGAGGTTTTCTTCGAGCTGCTCGACTTTCTGGGCACCGGCTATAACCGATGTCACCGCTTCATTTCGGATAAGCCAATTGATGGCTATATGACTCAGAGGCTTCCCTATCTCATTCGCCAGCCTGTTCAGTTCTACGACGACTTCGAAGTACTTGTTGAACTCAGGTGTATTCAGCTTCGGATTCGCTGCCCGTACATCGTGTTCGCTGAACTTTTTCTTGTCGCTTATCGCTCCAGCCAAGAGGCCCTGGAAGAGCGGACTGTATGGCAGAAAGGCCATTCCATTCTCCAGAACAAAGGGAAGGACTTCCTTTTCGACTCTGTAATCGAGCGGAATATTGTGGTAGCTCTTTGGATTCCTTTCGAGCATGTTGTAGAGACCCTGCATGCTGCATACCTCTCCAACCTTCATCGCCCTTTTTGCCTCGGGAATTGAAAAGTTTGACAGCCCTATGTATCTGATCTTCCCCTCTTTCTTCAGCTCGACCATAGTCTCCATTGTCTCTTCGATTTCGACCTCTGGATCGGGCCAGTGTAGCTGATAGAGATCTACATGATCCGTTCCGAGTCTTC
The DNA here is from genome assembly GCF_002752635.1 of Mesotoga sp. Brook.08.105.5.1. NCBI lineage: Bacteria > Thermotogati > Thermotogota > Thermotogae > Kosmotogales > Kosmotogaceae > Mesotoga > Mesotoga sp. Brook.08.105.5.1. The sequence goes on along the minus strand of NZ_AYTW01000035.1, from coordinate 20,739 downwards.
GGAGACTATCTTCGATCTCTCTTCTTATGCTCTCCGGTTTGAGACAGTTTCTCGTTCTTCCCTGATCGTCCCAGAGAAGACCGCACTTGGTTGCAATGAAGATCTTATCCCTAGAGCCTTTCATTGCCTTTCCGAGGACCTCCTCTGCATGTCCGAGACCGTATACTGGCGCTACATCAAAGAAGTTTATTCCTCCGCTTATCGCCCTCTGGATCGTCTTGATCGAGTCTTCGTCGGTCGTTCCATCCCAGAAAGAAGGACCGGAAATTCCCCAACAGCCGTAACCGAGTGCCGACAGTTTCTCTTCTATCTTTTCCACTTTTTTATACTTCAATTTTCTAACCTCCCTTATTCGAGATTTGCGTGGTTCTTGAACATCATTTCCGAATCTATGCTCAAGCTCTCCATTAAGTCCATTACGATGATATCCGTCAATATCAACAGTGATTGTTCGAATAGATTCCCCATCGGTTGAACCGAAGAGACACCAGCCCTGTCGGGCACTTTGGGTGTCTTCGTGGGGATTGTAATGACTATGTCGCTATGTCCCGCCACTGTAGATTCCTTGCTGGCAGTTATAGAAGCTATTGCGGCTCCTAATTTTCGAGCCTTTTTGCAGTTTAGAACCACTGAAGGAGTCTCCCCCGAAGCGGATCCGATGATTAAGAGGTCTCCCTCTCCCAAAGAAGGAGTAGTTACTTCCCCCACAACATGGACCTTCAATCCCAAATGCATTAGTCTCATCGCAAATGCCTTGATTACCAGACCAGACCTGCCCATTGCAAAGAGAAAGACTCTTCTTGCCCTTAGAATACTTTCGGAGAGCTCTTCGATCGATGAATCCTTAACTCCCGAAAGGACGGATCTTATCTCGTCAATAACAATGTCAAGCGTGCTTTCGAATTTCATGAGCCCTTCTCCAGTCTCTTCTTTATCTCCGATGCTACTCTTGCAGGGTCCTCAGCTTCCCAGATCGATCGTCCCGCGATCACTACATTGGGCTTCAACGGGAAGACATGGGAGAGATTGTCGGAAGAAATCCCACCCGCAACGGCGATCTTTGCCTCTGGAAGGACTCTCCTTATAATTTCTATCTTTTTCGCATATTCGAGCAGATGCATGCTCTCCCCCACACCGCTCAGATCGGCAGAAGTGTGAACGCAGACATACTCAGGCGACAGTGGAGATACCTTCTCCGCAAATGATTCGAGATCGGAGATCTCGATCGTATCAAGCATCATTTCTCCACCAAATTCGTCTGCCGCTCTTCTCACCTCTGAAATCGTCTTGAAAGAGGCAAATCCCAAAACCGTTACTATATCGGCCCCATTCTCAAAAGCCATGACCGCCTCGACATATCCTCCGTCAACGATCTTCATATCTGCAAGAATAGTATGATCGGGGAGTCTATCGCTAATCTCTCGAACCAGCGACGTGCCGTGGGCAAGAATAGCAGGGGTCCCGACTTCTATGATATCTATGTAATCTGCAACTTCTTCGGCAGTGCGAATGAAATCGGACTTGACATGGGTATCGTTTGCGAGCTGTAGAAGTATCATCAATAGGTTACCCCGCCGACGAGAATGATACTGGAATAAGGTATCTGCTCCCCGGTTCTGATTACTCCCTTTGATTTTGTATTTGTCAGTTCCTTGAATTCAACATGAGGAACGAATTCCACTTCTATACCTTCGGGTAGATGCTTCATAGTCTCTTCGAGACACTTGGGACTCACGGTTTTCATCTCTTCCGAAAAGATGACCTTCTCGACTTCGAGCTCTTCGAGCACAGGATCAAGAACATCGAAGACCCCTGGCTTTCCGCCTACAATACTTACATCTATCCTGTATCTGTCTGAAGCAATAGGCAGTCCCGAGTCCGAGACAACAAGAAGATCGGTATGACCCATCGAACCAATTAGATTGCATATCTCCTTATTCAGAATTCCACTTTTCTTCATGATCATCTCTCCCTTCAAATCTTAGTAGTCAAATGTATTCGAAACTTGTAGTGTGTAGCCTCATACCAGCATTGCACCAGTTCCATGTGTTCGCCATTGGCTGCACAACCGACTCTCTCGTAGTATAGTATCGGTGCCCCTTCTTCGATCTTCAGGAGTTTCGCAATTCTTCCTTCTGCGAGCCTCCCCTCGATTATCGCGTCTCCTTCAACAACGGCCGTTCCCCTTTCTCTCATAAGTTCATATAGTGAACCCTCGAAGTTCTCTTCTCCAGTGAGGTTCGAGCGAGAAGTGAGAAAGGATATGAATAGAGCAAGGGGAAAATAAGACTCATTTCCCCTCAGTCTGGTAACATGAAGCAACTCTTCGTCTTCCGAGACATGGAGGATTTTTGCCATTTCCGGACCGGCCTTGACTTTTTTTACCTCAACAACCTTCGTTATCGGCACATGGTTCTCGAGCCTCATCTGTTCGGTAAAACTCCTGATGGTCGTAAGCTGCTCCTGCGAAGCACTGTTCGTGACTATCGTCCCTTTTCCGCGGGATCTGGAGATCTGACCGCTGCTTTCCAGAGCCTGCAAGGCTCTCCTCACGGTCGCCCTACTGACATCAAAGACTTTCATCATTGCTTCTTCCGTTGGAAGTTTCCTTCCAACGGCGCCTGGTTCCTTCATATAATCCGAAATTATTCTATAAATCTGGTAGTATAGTGGAACCGGACTTGCTCTATCAAGGGCTATTCTTCTATCTGCATTGAAAAGCATGATGAAATCACATCCTTCTTTACGGTACTCGAGAAACGAATAGGCTAATTCGAATACTGTCTCAGTTTGGCAAGGTCTTCATAGGTCTCTATGAGAGAACCGTAGGCCTTATCAAAAACTTCGAAAAGCCTTTCGTAGTACCTGTGATTCTCTGGGTTGTACTCGATGAACTGAACATCCCTCACAAAAGTAGACGCTTCCTTGAACGTCATCTCTCCGGCTCCAACAGCCCCAATAATGGCCGCTCCCATTGACGTTGCCTCTTCAAGATACTCAGGTACCGTAACCGTCTTACCGAAGATATCGGCCACAATCTGTTTCCAGTTCCTTCCTTTTGCTCCTCCGCCGATAAGACGAATCTTGTCGAATTTCCCCTTAGTCTCGAGAATATCGAGGACTATTTTCAGGTTGAAGGCAACTCCTTCAAGTACCGCTCTCAACATGTCGGCCTTTCTATGTGTCGAGGACAGTCCTATAAAGGCGCCTCTAGCATTTATGTTCCACCTCGGGCTTCTCTCCCCAAGCAAATAAGGCAGGAAGACTAGGTTTCCCGCTCCGGGTCTGGTCTGGTCAACAAGATCGTCCATAATAGTGAAGGCGCTCAGCCCAAGTGCCTTTGCCTTCTCTTCTTCGTGCTGACAGAGAGCGTCCTTAGCCCAGTGATACGAAGCTCCCCCGGCCTGCATTGTTCCAGTCGGGCAATAGAAACCCTCAATGGGATATGCGAAGTTAAATGTCCTCGACTTCTCGTCGAAGAGCGGTTCCGTGGAGCATGTGCTGACCCAGCTCGACGAACCGAGATAGAGATAAGCCTCGTCTGGACTGACAATCCCTGCTCCCAGGCAGGCGCAGGCGCCGTCTCCGCCGCCGCGGACTATTAGAGTCTTCTTCGACAGTCCAAGTTCCTCAGCCACTTTCGGAAGAATCTTTGAGACGACATTCGTTGAGGAGGTCACGGCAGGAAGTTTCTCCATATCAAGTCCGAGAACCTCAACGAGTTTTTCCGACCACTTCAGATTCTCGATATCGAATAGAAGCGTCATCGACGCATCTGAATGGTCAGTCCCGAACTCTCCGGTGAATCTGGAGACGATGTAATCCTTCGCATTCAGGAATTTATGTGCCTTGTTGTATATTTCAGGTTCGTTGTCTTTTATCCAGGCAATCTTCGGACCGGAGTACGTTGGTGTTATCCTCGATCCTGTAAGCCTGTAGACGAAATCGTTGCCGACGTCTTCAAGCCTTTCCGACTGTTCGACGCTTCTCTGATCGGCCCATATGATGGCTCTTCTAAGAAGCTTTCCGTCCCTGTCCACAGGGATGGCTCCCATCATCTGTCCGCTGAAGCTTATAGAGACTATCTCTTCAGGATTGACAGCAGCCCTGGCGATGAGCTCCGAGGTGGTTTTTTTTACGGACTCCCACCATTCCAGAGGATCTTGCTCTACCTGATTCGGACCGGGATGATAGGTCTTGTAACCTGAGAAGGAACTCGCCAGGAGTTTTCCGTCCACTCCATAGAGTGTCGCCTTGTTCCCGGTAGTTCCCAGATCGTATGCAATGACGTATTTCATTTCTTATCGCCCCCGATCATCTCATTAACGAGAGCTTCGATTTCTTCCCTTTCAGGCATTGAAGGAGACGTACCGAATCTTGTCGTGGAAATAGCGGCTCCGGCACGGGCGTAGTCTATAGCTCTCTCCAATCCCTCTCCCCTCGAGAGATATGCCGCAAAAACGCCGGCAAATGCATCTCCAGCTCCGGTTGTATCGATAGTCTTCACCTTGCAGGCGGGGACAAGCCCTCCATTGACCGATGGACAGTAGACCCCCTTGCCTCCGAGAGTTATGAGCACAGTGTCCACCGACTTCTTCAATTCAGATGCTATTTCCTCTATCGAATCCATGCCGTCGAGGGGAATCCCTGTCATGAGGCTGGCCTCTATCTCGTTTGGCATAATAACGTCGACATATTTGAGGATCGAATGATCAAATTCCTTTACGGGTGCGGGATTTAACAAGACTCTTGCCCCGGAGTCCCTGGCGAGTTTTATCGCCTCATAAGTTGCGTCGAGATTTGCTTCAAACTGTGTAAGAAAAACATCGGAAGAAGTGAAGATATCTCTATTCCTTTTTACATCATCAATAGTCAACTCATTGCATGCCTCCGGTGCAACTGCAATAGCGTTGTTTCCGTTGTTCTCATCTACTATTATCAGAGCGACACCGGTTCCGGCAGTATCCGACTCGAGAAGATACTCCTTAGTAATTCCAAATCTGTCAAATGCATTCTTGACAAATGGAGCAAACAAGTCTTTGCCGATCTTCGTCATGAACTTGACATCAGATCCAGCCTTTCTGGCAGCCACAGCCTGGTTGAATCCCTTGCCTCCGGGGCCCATCTTGAATGGACCGGAAAAGACAGTCTCTCCTACAACGGGAATGTGGGGAGAAAGGGTAGTGAGATCCATGACATAGCTACCGAATACCGTCACTTTATTCATTTGATACCTCCAAGCAATCTAATGATTCTATCTGGGTCTCTTCTCTTCAGCGATCTCCAGCAATTCACCGCCCGGACCCTTGAACGTGTTGTAGAAGATTTTTCCGTCAAAAACCGGGATGGGATCGGGCGATTCGAGTTCAATGCCGTTGCTCTTCAGGTAATCCATTGCCTTTTCAATGTCATCCACAACAAAAGAGAGGTGCTGAAAGTGAGACTGTGATTCGGGAGCGAACTCCCTCTCTTTGCTGTCTTCATAACACATAAGCTCGATTTCACAACCCTCGCCGGCAACAAATGCGACTTCGAGTTTCTTTTCAGGAAGCTTCTCTCTGTTAACAAGTCTCAGTCCGAGAAGACCTATATAGAACTCTAACGCATCATCGAGATTTGGAACTTCTACTGCCACATGAAAGAACTTGTTTATCTTCATTATCTATCACGCCTTTTTTAAGAGTTTCTTCAGACCTTCGCCCTTCTTTCTACTCTTCACAAACTGGTCGAAGAATACTGCTAGTATGATAATCGCTCCGATGACAATCTGCATTATGAAGGGATCTACTCCTAGCAGATTACCGCCATTTCTGATCGTCTGGATTATCAGGGCACCCATGGCCGTACCAAGAACAGTACCGACTCCACCACTAAGACTGGCTCCGCCGATGACGACCGAGGCTATAGCGTCCAGCTCGTAGCCGTTTCCTCCAGTCGGTACTCCTGCAGCCATTCTCGTTCCGAGCATCAAACCGGCTATAGCACTGAAAATCGCAGCAACGATGTAGAAGGAATACATATTAAGTCGGATATTGATACCGGATAGTCTGGCTGCCTCCTCGTTACTTCCTATGGCATACAGATTCCTTCCGAATTTCGTATACTTCAACACAAACATCATAAAAGCTGCAAGAACGATCCACGTCCATGCCAGGGCCGGTATCCCGAGAAATTCGGCAACTGCAAACTGCCTGTACTCAGTAGGAACACCGGTAACCATTCTCCCGCTTGAGATGTACATAACAACGCCTCTTACAAGCGTCATCATACCAAGCGTTGCTATGAAGGCAGGCACTTTTCCGTCATGAACCGCCACGGCATTTATCAGCCCTACCAACGCACTTATTCCAAGAGCGATAAGTATTCCTACAAAGGTCGGAAACTGGAACTCTCCTCTTGTGGAAGTGAATATCGCGAATACCATTCCGCTGAGACCTACTATAGAACCAACAGATAGATCTATACCTCCAGTGATGATAATCAAAGTCATTCCTATCGCAACAACACCGTTTATCGAGGACTGCCTGATCAAATTAGTAATGTTAGCCCATGACGAGAAGTTTCCTTTTGTTGCGATGGCCAGAAAGACCCACATCACAACTAAGATTATCAGAAGGTTTCTTTCGGTAAAAGCCTTTCTATCCCTCTTTCTAGCCATTTCAGACTGCCTCCTTTATCTTTTCTTTCGAAACAAGGTTCTTCATTGCCAGTGTCAAGAGATACTCCTCTGAGAAGTCTTTCTTTTCTACCTCGGCTGCCATCTTTCCGTTCGAAATTACGTAGATTCTGTCAGACATTCCCATTAGTTCGGGAAGATAGGAAGAGATTAGAATAATTCCCTTTCCGGATGCCAGAATCTCTCCGAACAACTTGTAGATTTCAGACTTAGTTCCAACGTCGATTCCGACAGTCGGTTCATCGAATATCAGTACATCAGTGTTCTTGCAGAGCCATCTCGCGATAATAACCTTTTGTTGGTTTCCACCGCTCAGCTCAGAGACTTTCTGGAATATGCTCCCGATCTTTATGGAGAGTTTGTCGACATAATCTCTTGCTTGCATGTGTGCTTTCCGATAGTTGATTAGAGGACCCGTCATAGTGTTGTCAAAATTGATTATGTTTATATTGAAATCAACATCCTGCTGCAAGAATATCCCCTGTTTTCTTCTGTCTTCCGGCAGATAACCGATTCCGTGTACCAATGCATCTTTAGGATTCTTGATTGGAACATCTGAACCCCTTACATGGATACGTCCTTCACTTCGGTTGTCGACTCCGAAAATAGCTCTCGCTATTTCCGTTCTTCCTGCACCGACAAGACCGAAAAGTCCGACCACTTCGCCGGCCCTTACTTTGAAAGAGATATTCTCAAATCTGTCGCCGGAGAGATTCTCTACTCTCAAAAGCTCTTCGCCGGGTTCCGTATCTTTCTTATAGTACATTTCTTCTATCGATCTTCCAACCATTAGGGGGATTAGTTTCTCAACATCTTCAAGTTCCTCTGTGGTATATGTTCCAACTGTAGCTCCGTCCTTCAAAACCGTCACCGTATCGCAGATGTCGAAGACCTCTTCAAGGTTATGGGAAATGTAGATAATCGCAGTCCCCTTCTTTTTTAGATCTCTAATGATCCTGAACAGAATTTTCGTTTCGTTCCTTGTCAAAACGGCCGTGGGTTCGTCGAAAATGACCAGTTTCGATTTCTGCCATAGCGCCTTGGCAATAGTTATCATTTCGCTCTCGGCTATACTTAGCTCTCTGATGTTTCTGTGAACGTTTATATCCAACCCTATTTCATCAAGAAAGTCCTTGGATTCTTTGTACATCTTTCTCCAGTTGACAAATGGACCGATCATGGGCTGCTGTCCAAGAAAGAAATTCTCCGCAACGGTAAGATCGGGCGTTACCATAACGTCCTGGTAGACAGCATATATCCCGAGTGCCTTGGAAATCAGAGGAGAGTTCCTGGTCACTTCGCTTCCCTCGAAGATCATGGTCCCCGAATCTTTCGTGTAAGCTCCTGTAATTATCTTTATCAGAGTTGATTTACCTGCTCCGTTCTCTCCTACAAGACCCCTTACTTCACCACTCTTGACGGAGAGGGAGACGTCGTCAAGAGCCTTAACAGCAGGGAAACTCTTATTTATCCCTTCAAGCTCGATTACAGTCTTTTCATCAGGCATGCCATCGCACTCCTTTAGCTCCCGTATTTCTTCTCATACTCTTTGAGAATTGAAACACTGGCACTTGAGCCGAAAACGGTCGCTCCCAGCTCCATGAACTTCTCAACATGCTCAAGGGTTCTAACACCACCGGAAACCTTGATCTTCTTCTTGCCGGCAACGACAGAGTTTATTAGTTCAACATCGCGATAAGACGTTGCTCTTGGGCCAAAACCAGTCCCGGTCTTAACGAAATCTATTGTTGGCACATCAACTATAAGTTCACAGACTTTCACAATTTCATCTTCTGTGAGTCTGCTGGTCTCTATTATAAACTTGCAGATTCTGTTTCCTTTCTTCACTCTCTCAGAAAGAACTACAAACTCTCTCTCAACGAGATCCCATTTATTCGACTTCACAGCGGAAACATTGATCACAATATCGAAATCAGTAACTGTTTCTCCCAGGGAAAGGTAGTACTCTACTTCCCTCATCTTCATATCTGTGGGAACCATCCCGAGCGGGAAGCCCCCCGGCCCTACGTTAATCCCAACTTCCGTTCCCTGCACTTTGTCTATTACATACGTGGGGATAGCATACCAAGGTACAACGACATTTCTGAAGTTGTACTTCAGCGTTTCATCAACGAACTTCTCGATATCTTCCCACCTAGCCTCGGGATTAAGCAAGGTATTATCAAATCTTCTATTGAAAGCCAGCTCGTTTTTCATCTAGTAATTACCTCCATGTGGCCAAAAATTCTGAAAATGGGCAGCTTTCGCTGCCCATCGTGTTCATTTAAACAACTTAAGAATCAATACCTCTTTCTAGAAAATGGATCAAGTATCTCCATAGACTCTTCAAGAATGTCCTTGGTGATGATATAGACACCAGTGTCATAGTATTCGGGAAGAGGCTCGCCGTGAATTGCCATGAAGGCGTACATAACACCCTTATATCCCATACCATGGGGGTCCTGAACGATAAGGGCTTTAAGTGCTCCGCTGTCAAGTGCCTCGATTTCCAGAGGATCCGAGTCGTAAGCAACGGCCATTATCTGGTTCTCTAGACCTCTCTGTTCGATAACTCTCGCAACACCGATACCAGTGTGGTTGTTGTCAGCGAAGAAACCAACCAGGTCGGAATGGGCTATCAAAAGGTCTTCTGCTGCGTTGGCTGCTCTAGAAATGTCATTGTCAACATAGATCGTCGGAAGAACTGTCAGATTGGGTGCGATCTCCTTCAGTCTGTTGATGAAACCAGTGTCTCTGTCGGTAAGAACCTGGACACCAGCCATGGCGCTAATCAAACCAACTTTTCCGTCGAGAGGCTTGTTGTTAGCCTTTAGAGCCTCAACGAGCTTGTCGGCTGCCGCCGCTCCACCAACAGCGTTGTTCGTTGCGAGGAATGAATTGAAACCAGTATCATAGACGAAGTTGTCGATGAGAATTATCTTAATTCCCTGTTTGTATGCTTCGTCCAGAATCAGAGAAGGAGCTTCTGAACTTGTAGAAGAGATGACTATTGCATCAGGCTTCTTGTTAACAACATCTTCGAGTATGGATATCTGAAGATCGATATCGGCTTCGGACGGAGGTCCGTAGACCGTGACGTTAACTAGTCCCTGGAGATCGTGTTCGGCATTCTTGCCACCCACAATTGTGTACTGCCAGAAGTCAGAATCCGTTGCCTTGACTATAAAGGCAATTTCGTAAACTGCAAAACCTAGAGTGGCTCCGAAAAGGATAGAAGCCATAACGAGTAACATAAGTACTTTACGCATAAGCAAAACCCTCCTTATATGGTTGTTCTGTACATACGCACGTACACATGTACGTACAAACAAAATAATTATAGCAAGCGAACGAACTCGCAACAAATTTGAAAAACAGAGAAAATTTTCGTAATTAGAAGTTTGGAGTCAGAAAGAAGACATAATCGTCTTTAATCACTCTTGATCATCGCGGATTGCTTCTGGAAAGTTTGGCCCTCTGGAATCAGTCTTACTGTTCACTTCTCTTTTCTTCGAATACATTGCAAGTTCTGCATTCCTAAGTACGTCATAAAAATCAGTTACAAGATCTTTCTTAGTGGCAACTCCAAAGGAGGCGCTAGCTTCCACAGAGAAACATCCCACCTTGCTCAGGTTTTCCTCTATCCTTGAGACGATTTCCTCTGCCTTTTCGGTGTCTGTTCTCAGAAGAAGGACAACAAACTCATCTCCACCCCATCGAACGACGAGATCCTCGTGCCTGCAGGATTCCTTAATTGTGCGAGATATCGTCTTCAGATAGTCGTCGCCGTAGAAATGGCCGAAGGAATCGTTTAGTGCCTTCAGCCCGTTGACATCCGCAAAAATGACTGAAATCGGAAGATTTCTCGAAGTGTCAACCCTGGACACTTCTTCATCGAAGAAGGTCCTGTTGTAGAGGCCAGTCAGCGAATCGTGGAAAGCAAGGAAACGTATTTCTTTACTTTTCTTGATCTTTTCAAAGGCTCCAAGAGCGTGAAGCATCAACAACTCGGCAAGCTCGGCATCTTCTTGTTTGAAGCTTCCCGATTCAATGGTGACCGTTTGAAAAACACCGTAATCTCCAATAGGAACACTAAGTACTGCCTTGATCTTACTGCTTGAAGGTCTTGCATCGATTTCCTTCGAAACGTCATCGATTATTATTGTTTTCCCCGTCTTCAAAGTCTTTCCAGCAATCCCCTCATACTTCGGAACGCGAGAGTTGACCTCAATGTTACCAGAATGTCTCTTGGCAACTAGATAGTCTCCTTCAACAACATCCAGACTGTAATAGTCGAAACTCAGAATATCGGTGGCTGCTTCAACAATGAGATCATAGACTTCCTCTTCTTCTGTGCAGCTCTCCATCTTGAAGGCAATATCATGGAGACTTCTTATCTTGGCCCTCAGGCGCTCGTTTTCAGTTGCCTTCTTCTCAAGCTCCTCGGTTCTTGCCTTGACACGTCTTTTAAGAGTGTGATTCCAGATCCAGAGGAAAAACAGACCGATGGCAAAGAAAACGAGAATTCCTGCGGCCACCAACAGATGCCTCTTGTTCTCTTCGAACCAGTTTGCAGAGCCAAACCACTTCTCGAAAATCATGCCGTATTCCCCGCTCTCTCTTACAAGCAGGAGGCCCTTATTCAGTTTATTGAGAAGAACGAAGTCGTCTTTTGCCGTTGCGAAAGCGTAGTCTCTGTCGAAGACCGCGGTACTCGAAACTTCAAGATTATCGATCTTGTTCTCCTTGACAAAGTAGAGACATTGGTACTTCTCGAAAAGACCAAAGTCGCCACTTCCTGAGGATAGAAGCTTCAGTCCCTCTATCGGAGATTCAACGGCAATGATTTTGTCTGTAATTGAATTCTCGAGCAGATAATCATGCATAACTCCGTTGCGCTGAACTACTATTTCTTTACCGAACAAGTCTTCAACTGTCGTTTCCTTTTGACCCTTTCTATAGAATATCCCCATATGGAGGGTATTGTGGGGAATCGAGAAGCTATATATCTTCTGTCTCTCGGGAGTAACAGCCATCCCTAATAGACCGTTAAGTTCTCCCGACTGAAGCTTTTCGACAACACTGTTCCACTCACCAAGCTCAATCTCAATATCCAGTTCGGCTGAGTCTGCAACCGCACGCATCAAATCAACATTGAAACCGATGGGCTCGCCGTTTTTATCAACAAACTCATACGGAGGATAAGCATTATCCCCGCCAAAAGTGAGCTTATCTGCAATTACTGATGTAAACAACAGAATCGATACAAGCAATGTAAGAACGATTTTATTCATTTTTCGATTCACCCCGGTCCCAAATATCATATCACGATCATTACAAAAAAAGAAAGTCTTCATGAAAAGCAGTCTGTTGAGTATCGTCTGTAATAGCTATATTCATGACAAGTAGCAAATCTCGAAAGTTCTCACCTAACTTAAGAGTAATATAATCAAAATTGTGCTCTATCGATTTGTTCACTTCCGACAAAATGCTGGTATTTCATTCTTTTTATTCAGTCATTAGTTTGGTTTTCTTGAACCGTAACGGTTTCACGGATTCTCTTCTTCCCGAATCAGACAGAACCAATCTCTCAAGCCGAGTTTGTTTACCTGCTGCTCTCCTGCGAGAAAGTGATCGACCTGTGTATTAATATTGAATAGAGATGACAGTTCGAGGGGGAGTTCATTTTGAAGATTCTTGTTCTTCTAAAACAAGTTCCGGATACCGATGAAGTTAAGCTCAATCCCGAAACGGGGACGATGATAAGAGAAGGAGTTGGGACAGTTATTAATCCGCTTGACCTTCATGCGCTGGAGACCGCTTTGAGGTTGAAGGAAGCAGGTGATCATTCGATCACCGTGGTCTCTATGGGACCTCCTGTGGCAGAAGAGGCCGTAAGAGAGGCGATTGCCATGGGAGCCGACAGGGCGGTTCTCCTTACAGACAGAAGATTTGCGGGAGCCGATACATGGGCCACAGCCATGGCTCTAGCGAGATTCGCGGAAAGAGAAGGTCCGTTTGACCTGATCCTTGCTGGAGAAAAGGCAACAGACGGCGAGACAGGGCAGGTCGGACCCGAGACGGGAGCCATGCTGGGCATACCGGTAGCGACCTATGTTTCCAGCATAGTCGATCTCGAGGATAACGAGATTACCGTTGAACGCGAAGTAGAGGACGGCAAAGAGATATGGAATCTCCCTCTGCCTTCACTAATATCGGTGACAAAAGACGTTAACGAGCCGAGACTTCCGACACTGAGTGGCAAGAAACTGGCGAAAGATGCGCCCATTGAGAGAATCGGAAACGATTCTCTTGCAATGGATCCATCGGAGACCGGTCTGACTGGTTCACCTACGAGAGTAGTAAGGATAGGAACCCCAAAACTCTCAAGAAAGGTAGAGATGTACGAAGGAAGCGATCTAAAACATGGGATAGATGAGATAAAAAAGAGACTGCTTCCATATCTGGTGGTGAATCATGAGTGATCTTCTGGTAATCGCAGAAAGAAGAGGAAGCGAAATCCATTCGAGTACATATGAACTACTGGGGAAGGCTCGCGAGCTTTCACTCAAGCGTCCCTTCAACGTTTCGGTAGCGGTCCTCTCTGACAATCGACTTGATGAAGATGCAACGGCATCGCTCTTCTCCGGTGGGGCCGACAAAATTATCATGGCTATAGATAAGAGTCTTGGAAGATTCAACTTTGAGCCCTACACAAAGACTCTTGCCGCGATCGTCAAGAAACTCTCGCCGGAAATCGTGCTTGCCCCGGCGACGACTTCGGGGAGAACCTACATGCCCGGACTGGCGGCGCTGTTGAAGACCGGCCTTACTGCGGACTGCACCGGACTGGATATTGAGGAGGACACAGGAAATCTGCTGCAAACCAGACCGGCAATCGGGGGCAATATAATGGCTACGATCAAGACCCCTAACCACAGGCCCCAGATGGCAACGGTCAGGCCAAAGACATTCTCGGCCTTGAAGGAACCCTACATGGGAAACGGCGAAGTGGAATCCTTCGAGGTTACTCCAGAGATGATCGAGACAAACGCAACGCTTCTCCAGTTCAAACCAATAGGCGAAGGAAAGAAAGGCGTTCAAGACGCAGAGGTAATAATCGCGGGAGGGATGGGTCTCAGAAAAGTTGAGAACATGGAACCGATCTACAGACTTACAAAGCTGATTAATGGGACCGTAGGTGCTTCCAGAAAGATAGTAGATTCGAAGTGGGTCGGACATGAAGCCCAGGTAGGACTAAGCGGTCACACGGTCAAGCCGAAGATCTACATCGCTGCAGGAATTTCCGGAGCCGTTCAGCACATTGCAGGAATGCAGACTGCTGAATTCATAGTTGCAATAAACAGAGACAGAAACGCAGCGATATTCAACTTCGCAGACATCGGGCTTGTAGGAGATGCCGTAGAGATCTTGAACGATCTCGTAGAAGCCCTTGAGTCGGAGGTGAAAAAGTGAAATACGGACAGCTTAATGCCAACCTAATAGAAGAGCTCCAAAGGCTTTTACAAATCCCTGTGAAGTACGACGAAGAGTCTCTGGATCGATACTCGAGAGATGAGACGGCAGAAGTGAAAGCCGTGAGACCCGAGGTAATTACTTTCCCGGTGAGCACTGCCGAGGTTTCGAAGATTATGAGATTTGCAAACGAGCATCTGATTCCAGTAACTCCGCGTGGAGCAGGAACCGGACTATCCGGAGGTGCAGTTCCGTCTTTCCGGGGAATTGTCATGAGTTTTGAAAAGATGAACAAGATCCTTGAATTCGACGAAGCCAACATGATGATTACTTTGGAGCCGGGGGTTATCACCGGAGAGATCCAGAAACTGGCAGACAGACATAACCTCGTTTACGGGGGGGATCCCTGCAGCAGCGAGAGCTCCTCGATCGGGGGCAACGTTGCGGAAAACGCCGGAGGAAACAAAGTCATGAAATATGGACCGACGGGATACCATGTTTACGGCCTTGAGGTAGTCCTGCCCTCAGGAGAGGTGACAACTTTCGGCGGGAAGAGGCTCAAAGATGTCAGCGGATTTGACTTCGTCCACCTCTTGGTCGGTTCGGAAGGAACTCTTGGAATAGTGACCAAAATTATCCTAAGGCTCCTTCCGAAGCCAAAGTACTCAGTCGCACTGCTCGTGCCCTATCCAGATATTGATACTGCAATATCAGCAGTGCCGAAACTAATGAGCGGCTCCGGAGTTGTTCCGACTTCTCTTGAATTCATGGACGCCTCATCTATCAAAGCAGCCTGCAGATTCCTGAATGTGGAGTTCCCATACGCAGATGCCGGAGCCCATCTGATAATTGAAGTAGAAGGCAACAGCAAGGATTCAATCTTTGATGACTATGTGAAGCTAGGCGAGGCAGCTATGGCCGCCGGTGGTCTTGAGGCCTTCGTGGCGGACAACAGAAATACAAGAGACAAACTATGGAAGGCAAGAAAATCGATTGCTGAAGCCCTCGCTGCAATAAGCCCAATACACAGCATGGAAGACGTCTCCGTTCCGATGGCAAGTATACCAAAACTGATAAAAGCATCCGAAGAGATAGCCGAGAAGTATGGTCTTGAGATGATCTCCTTTGGTCATGCAGGAGATGGAAATGTGCACGTAACCTTCATAAAGGGGAACCTTCCTCAAGACCAATGGGACAGAAATCTCCCGCTGGCCGAGAAAGAGCTCTTTGACGAAACCACAGAGTTGGGGGGCTGTATCAGCGGAGAACATGGTATAGGAATCAAGAGAAAGAAATATCTCGCATCGATAATCGATGAATCCCAGCTTGAACTAATACGCGGCATAAAGAAGGCCTTTGACCCGAACAATGTGCTCAATCCAGGGAAGATTGTCGATCTTTGAAATAGACCGAGGTTAGAGGTCAGTGGTCAGAGGTTGGAAGAGCAAAAGAGACTGGTTCGCCGAAAAGAGCCGCTCGCTGCTTGCTAGGATACGCTGAACGCTGTGAAGGGAGAGCCGAGGTCAGGGATTGCAGGTTGGGGTGTGGAAAGAGTGAATATCAGTTGCAAGATTCAGAAGTGATGCTGCCTCCGGCAGGAAGTGAGGCTCGCTGGCGCGAGGAAGTGATGCCCGGAGGAACATCCGGGGAGGTGATGCTGACGCTTTCGCGCCAGGAGGGAGAAAAAACTACCGAGGTCAGGGATTGCAGGTTGGGGGTTGGTAAGAGCGAAAATCAGTTGCAAGATTCAGAAGCGATGCTGCCTCCGGCAGGAAGTGAGGCTCGCTGGCGCGAGGAAGTGATGCCCGGAGGAACATCCGGGGAGGTGATGCTGACGCTTCGCGCCAGGAGGGAGAAGAAATTACCGAGGTTGCGGATAGCGGGTTGGGGATTGGACAGAGCAAAAGGATTGCTTCGCCGTTGAGCGATTCTCCGTTCTCCGAAAAGAGCCGCTCGCTGCTTGCTAGGATACGCTGAACGCTGTGAAGGGAGAGCCGAGGTCAGGGATTGCAGGTTGGGGGTTGGAAAGAGCGAAAAATCAGTTGCAAGTTGCAAGTTGTTAGTTGTAAGAGCGAAGGCCGAGGTCGGAGGTTTGTGATTGGGGGTTCGAAAGAGCAAGAGAAACATGTTCTCCGTTCGTTACAAAGAACCCGTTATTCGTTCCAAAGCGAGGATCCGTTCTTCGTTTTTGGTCAAACCATCCATTTAAATAAAGAGAAGAGAAAAGCAAAGAGGGCAGGCAAGGGTCCGGGATCTCCAAAAGCCTTGAAAAGCTCTTGGTCCCCTCTCGAGAGTTCATCATTACCCATAAGCTAGGGAGCTAAAAAGAAATCATATTATGCTTCTTGTCTCTTGGCAGTGCATGCTGTATTTGGCTCCTGATGATCCTGATCTTAAGTCATTCCTTGGGAAGAGCGGGAAGAGGAGAGAGGAAGAGAGAGAAAGAGAGGGCGAGAGGACGCGAAAAACGGTACAGACGTCAGGAGCCCGTCAGTCCCTATTTTCGCTTCTCGTCTTCTCGTGGTTTTTAACTACGATTTCGGTCTGCGGTGGCTCTCTCTCGCTCTTCTCGGAGGACGGTGGACCCGTTGACGGACACCGCTGTTTTGAGCAGCGTACAGCGGGTTCTCCGCTTTTAAGCGTGCAGCGGAACTTCCAGCGATCAGCGGGTTCTCGTTCTTAAGTGCACAGCGGATCTTCAGGGCGAGATCCCGTGCAAAATCATCACGGGATGACTAAACAAGTGGATTCCAGCGCAGGCTCAGAAGTTTAAACTCTCGAATGACAGTCCTTGACGTCATCTTGGCACACTGCAACTGACAACTTGCAACTGTTCTCGGCAACGAAAAGTAACTCGCTATAATAAAATCTACTTATAATTATTTCATTCTATATATAGAGCAGAATATCGAACAGAATGGAGGTCATTATGGATTTGAGAGAAGAACTGGTCCTATTTTCAAAGCTTGCGTGGGACAGAAGACTAACGGAAAGCACCGGTGGAAACATGAGCGTTCGAATCGGAGATCATATTGTGATAACTCCTACAACAATGGTGAAGCATTTTTTGACGGAAGAGGATCTGGTCGAGGTCGATCTTGCGGGAAACAAAGTGAGAGGAAGAAGAGAAGCATCGTCTGAATACAGGATGCACTTGAAGATTTACAGAGAATGTAACGAAGTTGTATCCGTTTTTCACGCTCATCCTGTTCATGCAACGACTATGGCCGTTCAACAGAAGGAGTTCCCGGTAAACGTCCTGCCCGAAACGGCGCTCATGCTGGCTCCAATAACTTATCTGCCCTACAAAATGCCAGGCACAGACGATTTCGCAGAGGTATTCGGTGAAGGCCTGAAGCAGGGTTCGAGAACCTTTGTTCTCAGGAATCACGGTGTCACTGTTACCGGTAAAAGCATAGAAGAGGCTTACGCCAAGCTCGAAACACTGGAATTTCTGGCGCAGATAACCCATCTCTCAGGCGCAAGGCCCGGCCATCTGGAGATCCCTTCTGAAGAAGTTGAAAGGTTCTTGAGAAAAGTTAGGGGATACTAGAAGCACCGTAGGTTCTAAACTAATCTCACTGGAGCGATTTCTGATTCTTTTATGTTGAGACGACTTTCGATACCCTATTTGCGGGTCTGTTCAAAAGAGAGTTCTTGAGACTTAAGAAGAGTTCTTCTCCTTGTAGCCATGCTTCATGAAGTAACAAGACCCCAGATTTTCTGGGGTATCTCTTGAGTTATCTTCACTCGGTCATGAACTGGTCCCATTCTCATTCATCGATAGACGTTGAGTTTGTCCAACAGTGACTGCCGTCTTGCAGACAGCAGAAGATTCTCGAGATCTACCTTACAGAGCAAAATCTCTTTCATCGCACCTCATTTCTCGAACCCGCGTTTCCTTGAGAAACTGAAGGAGAGGCAGTGCAAAAAACACTACCTCTCCAAATTGCGAACTACTCTTCAAATAGCTCTTCAGAAAGCTATCAGAAGAGGACCACCGAAGTGGAAGCCGAAGCTGGGATAGCTCCTTCAAGCTCCGCAATAGCCATGATAACGTATGATCCAGACTCGAGTTTCTCAAACACACTTGCCGGTATCGTGCACTCGAAGACGCCATGCTGGACCATAACAGCCTTGAACTCGACACTTTCCTGACCGATAATCAAAGAAACCGTTACTTCTCCGACTGTCGCAGGAATCGCCTCGTCAATCGGGTACGTGACTTCCGCGACGTGAACCGTTACTGGAAGATCGCTACCCTTCCCTATGAAGGCGGGGGTTTCGATACTCTCAATCTCCAGTCTTAGCGTCTTCAGTTCCTCTATCCAGTAGGTGTCTTCAAATGGATAGCTTGGATCTCTGAAAGCTCTTAGTTCCATGAAGTTAGATGTTGAATCGAACTTTGAGAGATAGAACGGACCGTTGCTGATGTAAGCATGACCGTAGTTGTCTATGAATTTGATCGCCGCATCGTATCTCTCGAGAACATACTGCTCATCCACAAACTCCTTGATGTAGTTTGGAATGTGTTTCCTTTCCTTCATCTCGACAAGTTTAGCTCTGATGTCTTTCACACACGCAGGAGCAATAGCATCGACTTCGGTGAAGGCAGGATCCATAGTTATTGAGTAAGAAGTGCCGGACTTGCTGCCTTCAGTTACAAGCAACGACATTGCTTCTGCGATCTCCCATGCACAACCGACCGCATGGCCCGATGCAGAGACACTTATACCCGGCGCTCCCCAACTAGCAACTCTTTCCTTGCTCGCGGGGAAGTTGTAGTCGAAATACACCGTTATGGTATCATCCTCGTTCAATACCCAGCCTATTATAGTATCCAACGAATTCTTAAGCGACGAGGAATACGCCCGCTCGTACTGGAGGTCATCATCGCCCTCTTTGTTGGCCCATTCCATCTGGAAGCCCTGAGCGTACAGAAAATCAACTACCGAAATTGGTTGTCCATGATGTAAGTTGCCGAATCTGAACTCATACGTAGCCATAGACATCGATTTTTTCCCTTCTCCAACCTTCAGCCAGGCTTCGTTGAACGGGCAGTAATTTATCGCATTTGCGGGAACATCAAAGTCGCCTACTACATCTCCCTCTTCGTTACGCCTTGCCCTGGTTTCAACTTCAACCGGTACCGCTCTTAAAGGTGTGGGGATAGCTGATGCCGGACTTTCGAACATCGCGGAATCATAAAGGTTTCCGGCTATGTAATTCGAGTATACGCTGTCAAAACCGTCCGTCCCTATCGGGTCCCAGGCATCCATGAAGAGCGACCCCATAGCCGAGAACTGCGTTATGAATAGCGTTCGGTCATCTGTAACGGCAGTTCTTATCGACCAGGTGTTGAGACCGTCCCCAAGCCCATAAGCGAATCTCTGCTTCAGTCTCGCCGAGTTGGCAACGAAGAAATCCAACTGATTTACAACATATATCCTGACTGCTTCCTCAAGACCCAGCTCAAGACCTCTCAGCGCCAGTTCCCAGTACTCCTCCTCGGTCAGGAAGTTTCCGGTATAGGCATTCAGTGTAACCTCATCAATCTCATCCTGTTGATAGTTCCAGAAGCCTTCCGTCATTCCACCTGGCATGTACCCGTACCACGGGGCGTACATCTGGGCGACGATATGCTCCCAGAAGGCTCTTGTTGCTCCTGCTCCCCAACCTTCTGTGTACATCTGCCAGGTGAATTCCGCCGGATCTCCACCGTAAACAACGCTGCTGCATTTGATCCTGTCCCAGTAAAGCCTTTCAGCCTTCAGTCCTGCCTTTTCCAGCTGATCGGCGATGTAATCTCCTTCCTTTAGGCGGCCTTGAGGGTCGTCCACTCTAATGGCGATTTTGATCGTAACGGGCTCATTGTCAAAGTACCAGAAGCCATCGGCTCTCTTCACAAGCCTTCCGACATTTTCCGGAAGATTAGCCGCAGCCTGCATAGAGCTTTCTATTACTTCCAAAGCTCTTGCCTCGTTACCCTCTGCTGTAAAGCCAAACTTCGTTGCGAGAAGGTTATAACGGTACGTTCCAGGCTGTCCCGTTGTAGCCATAGTGAACGCCGGAGTGCCTGCACCTCCAAGAATCTCATCGACTAGGTACTGTCTGTTAATCAAGTCGTTAATCGCAAACCTGATATCCCTGATAGCAAAGGCATTGAAGTACTCCTTGCCCCCAACTTCTACTACATAGGGCGCTTCGTTGGGAATCGGGTTCATCAGTAGCGACCACGAACCGGATGGAACGGCATACAAATCAAGCTTGTCTCTGGTGGCCTGATCGAGTCCGAAGATCTGAGGACCAGATAGACCCCACATGAAGATATCGGTCATCCCTTCCGCAGTATCTTTCAGAGCGATATCTTCGGACATCCTAACGTTGAAATAGACAAGATCAGGATAGGGCCCCTTCTGCACTGCAAGCGCAAGCCCGCCGAGCAGCAACAACATCACTAACACAGAAGTTGTTAGTCTTCTCTTCACTTTTTTCGCCTCCTTTTGTAGTTGCCAGTTCGTAAGAGACACAGTTTTGACTGGGATAAAGCTGTTTCAACTAGGTAGGGCTTCCTGAAAAAGCACACA